>JAUHXW010000380.1 GCA_030426705.1 Gammaproteobacteria bacterium | reverse complement strand
TGCGACCTGAATACACAGTCAATGCCGGCTCAATTTTACGATACAACTCATAATCTATGTCCATAACCTGTATCAATTCCGGCACGGTATCAAATGGTGCATCTTTGGCGCCATGGCGATATCCGGCGGCGAAATAATCACCATCTTCAGCGCCAGCCAAACTGACTTCTTCATCTGCATCTTTCCAATCCTTGATTTTATCGACCAATCCCAGAGCCTCATCAAAATCGACCCCTACTGAGGCAAACAAGCCAACCAAAAGTTCCTCATTGGCCTGATTCAAATCAATTTTTCCTGACTCATCGGTGATTTTAATTTCTATTTTGGCACCTTCCAGCTCCATTTCATAGTTACGACCATCAGCAATCCAGCGCGTTTCCGGATCCGGGTTACGCAGCTCAAAAACGGCTCGATGAAGACCAGCTTCTGCCAGAAACCGCGCTTGTGCCTTATTAAACAAAATCCTTGATTGTACACTTTCTGTCCTGGCAGACATTGCGAAACTGCCGGCAATGATACTCATCAACAATGCCACCCATAACACCAAAACCAAAGCGATGCCTTGTTGTTTGCGCATCAGTTGACCTCCCTGCGGGTGCGATTTTGTAACATATTCAGGGTACTTCTGCGACGTGACGTGGTGGCGCCATCGACTTGTAAAGCAATTTGCAACAATGGCCAAGGTTCTTTGGCATTTTGATTCATTTCCAAATCAACCATGACCATCAGTGGTAAAGCGGTTTGGTTTTCCATTTCACTGAGCCAGTCGGAAGGCAAGCCTTCTTCATCGAGCTCAACAAATGCAAACGAACCTGTTTTGATGTTTTCCAATAACACCATCGGCTCAGCCTCATCGAACTCAGACATTTCATCTTCATCGTCATAATTACTGACCAAACCGTGGGTATATTGCAGCACTTCACCATTTTTTCCATCGACCAATTCCAGTTTTTGAATGTGCGGCCCACCGGAACCCAAATAACCGGGCATTTGTGACACGAAGGTGATGGATTTTTCATCACCCAAAAACTTCAATAGTTCTCCTTCATCCGATTCGGCCACACCCAACGCCATGGCTTTGGAAACCTGCATCCTGATGATGTTTTGAATCACCCGAATTTCATTGATGGCGGTGATGCGTTTTTCACCTTTTTCAGCAGTGCGACGGCCAGAATCAATGCCGGAAAAAATCATCGCCATGATCATCGCCAGCAGGGTAAACACCACAATGACCTCAATCAGGGTAAAACCACTTTGTTTTTTCATCACAGGCCACCCCTGGCTTCAAAATCAGGAGTCATCGCCCTGAGCGTGGTGAACGTGGCCGTGCGTCTTTCGCCTCGTCCATCAAACCAGTGTATATAAAGTGCCACTTTAAACAACTCAACGGGAGCAAAGCTCATTTCCACATTGCCCTCGTAAGGGACTTCAAAGGGTTCAATCAATACTTCCCAGGAATGTTTGTCATCAAAATCACCAGATAAACTGCTTTCTTCAACTGGAATGGTGATGCCCACTTCATCCATTTTACTTTGCGCCAGTAACGCGACATGGGTGCGTTCTGAAGATTTGATGGTGTTGGCTGATGAATTGGACAAGATTTCCAATATCACCATAAAAGTCATCGACAATATGGTGAAAGCAGCAATCACTTCAATCAAAGTAAAGCCAGACGAACGATTTGGGTTTTGTGGCTGCCTGCGCATCATCACACTTCAGTGTCCTTGAACAGGCGCACTTCACCGGTCAACCAGGCAACATTGATGCGCCAGAAACGGTCTTCATAAATCAAGGTCACACGACCACCGGTTGAACTGCCATCCGAAAAAAACCTGAATCCAGCCTGATCTTCAGCGGGAATTTCAGACTCCGCTGCAAACACTTTCAACTCCATGCCTTCAGGCAAAACCACCTTGGGCCGGCCAGGTGCCTGGTAGGATTTTTCGGTGACATTGAGCATCAACCGTTGTTCTTCGTGTTTAATCACAGCCTGCGAACGGGTGTAGCGCAATGCCGCCACCAGTTCCTTGCTGGCGCCTCGGATTTTACTGGCTTTCAGTGAGCCGGACATATTAAATGCCACAATGCCGGCCAGTGTTGCCAGCATCACCAGCACCACAATCACTTCAATTAATGTAAAACCAAGGCTTCGTTTCATTGTTTACTGCCAGTTACCGATGTCTTTGGCCAGCTTTTCACCACCTGGACTTTTGTCAGCAGCATAGGAATAAATATCAAAACTTTGACCATGTTGGCTGTTGCCAGCAAAGTGGTAGGGTTCGCCCCATGGATCTTTCAAATCTTTTTCTTTGATGTATGGTCCCATCCACATGGCATCACCATTATCATTGACCAAGTCTTCTAAGTCATTGGGATAGTTACCCGTATCCAAATTAAACTCTGCTACTGCCTGGGTCAGTTTTTGCACCATAATTTGGGCTTCTTTGTATTTGGCCTTGTCCTGTCCGCCAGTTACATTTGACACTACCAAGCCAAAAATCACGGCCAGGATGGTCATCACCACCAAAACCTCAATCAAACTGAAACCTTGTTGTTTTCTTCTGTTATTCATAATCAT
>JAUHXW010000379.1 GCA_030426705.1 Gammaproteobacteria bacterium | reverse complement strand
TAGGCACTCAACTGGAACCGCAACAACATATATGGCTGGCTCGGTTGTATTGGTTTACCATTGAATTTGGCTTGATGAAAGACAGTCAAGGTCAAATCAAACCAATGGGTTCTGGCTTGGCCTCATCCCCAACTGAAATTGTGTATGCAGCCAAAAGTAACCAACCAGAACGCAGGAAGTTTGATATTTTGGATGTTTTGACCACACCGTATCGCATTGACATCAAACAACCGGTTTATTTTGTGCTTGAATCATTTGATCAGTTGCTTGAAATCACTGAAAAAAAATTGCTTGCTGACATCCAAATGGCACAAAAACTAGGTTTACAACAACCACATCAAGCGTTGAGTCAGGAAAAAGTAGCCTAAATGGTTAAAATTAATGGTTATGAAAAAACAATTGAATCATTTGAAATGTGAGCCTTGTAGTGGTGGTGTTGCAGCCATGACAAAAAATGAGGCCAATGAATATTTGCAACATGTGGATGAAGCTTGGACATTAGCTGAAGATGTTAAATACATCGAACGAAGTTTTAAATTCAAAAACTTCGCTAAAACCATGTTTTTTGTCAACGCTTTAGCGCATATGGCGGATCAGCAAGGGCATCATCCTGACGTCACCTTTGGCTATAATTATTGTCGCGTGGTATTCACCACCCATGAAGCCGGAGGTTTGAGCATCAATGACTTCATTTGTGCCAAACAGGTAGACCAGCTTATTTCAACGGTTTGAAATTTTTGATGTTGAGCTTGGCTTCCGGGTTTTGTTGATTTTCTGAAGTCAGCGGTTCACAGGATTTCATGGTTTCCAGGCAACGTTGGGCCAGGTGATGATAAACGCCGGTGCCAACAGTTTTCCATTTGATTTGTTCATCGGATACGGTTTTCTTTACGGTCGCTGGTGAGCCTGCGATGATGGAGCGGGGTGGCGCTTTGAAATTGGGCTTGATGTAGCTTAAGGCGGCAATCATACATTCCTTGCCAATCACGGCATTGTCCATGACCACGGTTTGAATACCAACCATGCAGTTTTCACCTATGTCACAGCCATGTAGCACAGCGCCATGACTGATGTGACCATTTTTGCGAATCCGTGTGATGCCTTCTGGAAAGCCGTGGGCGATACAACCATCCTGAAAATTAACACCTTCATCCAAAATAATTTGACCAAAGTCCCCACGTAAACTGGCGTGTGGGCCTATGTAGCAGTTTTCGCCAATGATGACATGACCAATGATGGATGCAGTGGGGTGTACATAGCTACTGGGGTGGACAACAGGCTTTACCCCATCTATTTCATAAAAACTCATAACTATGTTGATTTGAAAAATGTAATTGTACTGCAACTTCAGTGAGCAACATACCCTCATCAGTTTTTCTGTATGAATTAACTTTGTTAACGAATTGAGCAATGGTCACTTATAATAAGGTGAGTTTTTAAATTTGGATTTTGTTCTGATAATGATTTTTAAAAGGTCACTACAAGTAAAACTTCTGGTGCTGGTATTAACAGGAGGGCTTTTCAGTCAGCTTTTGTTAGCGCAGACCGTAGGTTTGCTGAAACATGAAACTGGCGCTTCCCCAAGTTATACCATGTTTGCAAAATTGGGAGTGACGTATTTGATTGATCAGGGTGGCCAAGTCGTTCACTCCTGGCAAACCGGGGTGCAAAACACCCATCCGGGTTACCTGATGGACAATGGAGACTTGATGGTTGTTAGAAAGGGAGTCAAACGTCTCAGCTGGCAGGGTGATTTAATCTGGGAATACAGCAATCAAGACGCTCATCATGATGCAGCAGTGCTTCCCAATGGCAATGTTTTGCTGTTAATTTGGGGAGAAAAATCACGAGCTGAAGCCATTGCTGCAGGAAGAAACCCTGCATTGCTTGATTCAGACTTAGACCCCTTGGTAATTCATGAAGTCAACCCCAGTGGTGAAATTGTTTGGCAATGGCATGTTTGGGATCATTTGATTCAGGATTTATATCCCACAAAAGACAATTATGGCGTAGTAGCAGACCACCCAGAGCGAGTTGATATTAACTTTACTTTCAGAACTGTACCTGATTGGTTGCATACCAATGCCATTGACTATCATCCCGGTCTGGATCAAATCATGTTATCACCGAGGTTTAACAGTGAAATATGGATCATTGATCACAGCACAACGACCGCAGAAGCAGCGTCCAGCAGTGGCGGTAATTCAGGTATGGGAGGTGATTTATTGTACCGTTGGGGTAATCCTGTCGCTTACAGGGCCGGAACAGCTGAACATCAACAAACTTTTGGGTCACACGATGCGCATTGGATAGCAGATGGTCTGCCAGGTGCAGGCAATGTTTTGTTGTTTAACAATGGTGGCACAGATTACGGTCGCGATGGTAATTATTCTACTATTGATGAATTCACACCACCATTGAACGGATTTAACTATGACATGGGCTTAACCGGAAGGTTTTTACCCGAAGAGCCCGACTGGACATTTATTGGTGTTCCCAGTGAATCATTTTATTCCAGTTATATATCCAGTGTTCAGCGTTTGGAAAATGGAAATACTTTTATTGATGAAGGGGCATTTGGGCA
>JAUHXW010000378.1 GCA_030426705.1 Gammaproteobacteria bacterium | reverse complement strand
GCGGCATCCAGTTTGGCTTGTTCTTCAAGCAGTGCCACGTGCATTTTGCGGTACATTTTCAAAGAATAAAAACTGAATGGACTGAAGAACAGTTTGATGATGACTGGCATGAGCTCAATGGCTATGAAGAATATTTTTAACATCCAGCTGAACAAGACAGCGGCTTCTCCGAGTTCTGGGTCAGCATGTATTTTATTCAATGCCAGATACCTCACTAACATGCCGGTTTTTTGTTCATAAAACAGGCCGTCATTGACTAACTTGGTGCGGTAATCTGCCAGTTTATTTTGTTTGTCATCAATTTGCTGGGTCAGTAACAATTGTTGTTTTTGCAAATCATCGTTCAGCTGTTGCAATCGTTCATCATTGATGGTCAAAGTGGCTGATTTTTCGCTGAGTGTATTGCTTTTGAGTTGATAATCATTGAGGGTTTCGGTGGTTGCCAGGATATTGGCTTCGATGCCTTGCAAGCGGGCTTTGGTGTCCTCGATTTCCTGTTCAATCATTGGAATCAGTTCGGCCAATTGGGTATAGGTTTTTACCGCTCGCTCATATTTGGGACCTTCAGTCGGTGGTCGGCCGTCTTGTCCGGTGCGTTCCAAAATGGCTTCATTGAACCAATATTGGTAATCTTCCCGGGTTTTGCTTAATCTTTCGTTCAATTGACCGATGGTGTTGATGGTGTTCTTTTGATCACGCTGGAGCTCTTCAAGAGTTACCTGATAGTTATCAATACTATTGGCTACAGTATCCTGGTCATAGGATTCATCGGTGTTTTTGATTTGCTCCTGAGTGGTTCTTAAGTTCAGAATTTCCTGTTGCAATTGCCCTATTTTGGTTTCGGTGGCATTAACAGTGGTATCGAGTTCTTGTTCAAATTCTGCCATGCGAGCAAAATATTCCTGATTGTTCTGCACCACATCTTTTTGAATTTGTTCATCAATGGCATTGGATTGCAAGCTGATTTCTGCCAAAGTGGCCAATCCAATGGCGATGATCAGTGAATATATCAACCTGGGTATCAAGCCAAATAATTGTCTGAAGGGCAATCCACGTTTAAATGGATTTCGCAGAGCCCAATCAGAACCAATGATGGCTTGATCAAGAAAAAACAAAGTCAAAGCAAAAACAAAACCCACGGTGTAAGCGGCAACAGGTGACAAAAATATCGACACGCCATAGGAAAACAGTAAAAACGTAAAAGCAAATGTGACTAACTGCCGAAATACCATGGCATACGCCAACATGCGGTCATAACGACCACTTTCGGCCAACACATCGGTATCAGTTAAAGACAGGAAAGCACACAGTTTGAACCAGAGTGATTCATTGCGGAGAGCAGATTGACTCATGTAAAACCTCTTTTTATGCCTCAAGCATGAAAACTTGAAGATCGAAACAAAACCCAGGTGCCATGGATTTTCTGAAAAATCAAAACATATGGACTGAATCCATAATTTTCTGACTTTCGCCAACCAGTTTAGTTCAAACTTTATCTAAAGTGAATCGATTTGGCTGTCTTTTAAGGTTTTGCCTGATTTGGTTTTACTTTTCGGGAAACAATTCTTTGATTTTATTTTTGATCCGATTGGCTTCCTGAGTTTTGCCTTGTTCATTCAGCACAATGACCAGATGATCATAGGATTCACGATCAAGTTCATTGCCATCTATGGCCATGCGCAGGTATTTTTCGGCCAGTTGCAAATCCCCTTTTTTGTAGTAAATCCAACCCACTGAGTCAAGTATGGCTTTGTTTTCTGGTTTGAGTTCAAAGGCTTGCATGATGTATTCATAGGCTAAATCCAGATTCATGTCATGATCAGCCCAGGTATAACCCAATGCATTCAAAGCATCGGCATTTTTTGGTTCATTTTTAAGGATGGTTCTCAAATCTTTCTCAAGCGCTGCGATGTCGTCTTTTTGTTCATACAACATGGCCCTTGCGTATAACAAGTCTGCATCATCGCGGAACATCTGCAAAGCCTGGGTTGCAATCATGATGGCTTCATCGATTTCTTTTTTTTGTCTGAACAGTTCAATCTCATTGAGGTAGGCTGGAATCGCCTGTTCTGCGGGACCGTTTTGTACCTGTTTGAATAAGACAATGGCTCGGTCATCATCGCCCTTTTCCATCAAAGCCCTGCCCATCAATAATTTGGCGGCACTCAAATCTCCACTGTTTTTAACTTTTTGTAAAACAGTCAAACTGGTGTCATAATCTTCCAACCAATAAGCCAGTTCACCGATATCCAGGTATTGTTTTGAGTCCAACTCCTCGGTATCAATAATGGCTTTTAACTGCTCAAACTTGGTTTTCACTTCATCGTCTTTTTCTTGTTGGAACAGCAACACAATCTGTTGGAACAGCAGCTTGGGATCCGACTCTACGGTTGACAACAGTTGCAACGCTTCATCATCACGTTTGATGTAACTCAACAAAGTCGCATATTGGCTTAAATAATCAACATTATCGCTATCTTGAGACAGTAACCAACGATAATCCTGTTCTGCCCGGTCTGTGTCCTCAACCATCAAGTACAGTCGGGCACGCCAATAAACATAGGCTTCTTTTTTTACTTTGACAA
>JAUHXW010000052.1 GCA_030426705.1 Gammaproteobacteria bacterium | reverse complement strand
CCGGCAAGGCCGCCACCAACACGATCACCACCACATACAAAACTGTTAACCACAAAGGCGCTTCCTGCAAATGCTGCCAGATGGTTAGTAGTTTTTCAGCCAATATCAGTACCAGCACCAGCGCAAACAAGCCCAGTGCAGCTAATATCAGTACCAAAAGTGTTTTGCTGTTAAACTTCATAACAATGATTATAGACAGTTTGCAAAAAAGATGCTCGGGTGAAAAGTAATCTTTTAAATGGACCGCCGGCGGCTAGCCGGCAAATGCTTTAATGACTCTTTTGATTACAAAGTTTTTTCACTTGCCCCTCCTGCTGCCGTCCTCGTGCTTGGCAGCTTTCGCATCCTGCTCGCGCTGCACACCTACATCCATGTAAGCGACACGGGATCCTTTTTAAAGATGCTTACAACATGATGGTTGCTTAAATGGCTGAAAACATTGAAAAAAAAGAAAAACTAATTTCTTTTTGGTTGGTATGCAAATTGTTGTTCTCTAAACTAATTAAGGGATTTTCAAAATGGATCCCCGAATCAAGTTCGAGGATGACGATAGGAGGGATTTATCTTTACCGGACAACATAGGGCAACTCGCCAGCAAACCATTTACATATTTTGCCGAACCCAATGCGGCTCAATAATTTCATCAGGAATTTGATTTCTGTGAATACGATCTTGCAGCTTTTCATGATCAGCAGAAGACTCTTTAATCAATTTTTCTATGCGAATCAGGTAATGGTGGATTTGTTTCGGATCTCGATGGTGTCGAACCAACAGTTCATCGGCGGCATCGTCGGCAGCTTGTTCAATGCCGCGATAAAACTTCTTGATGCGGGATTTGGTGAACAGTTTTGGGGGGTTCATCACCATAGCTTGCGCTTGTTGGTGATGTTTGAGTGCCAGATGGGCGTGTTCATGCGCCAATATATGTGCCAATTGATCATCATTCCTGATGTTTTCAAGCAAACCTTTGGTTAACATCACCACACCATGCGCCAGTGAATAGGCATTGGGATAATCAGCGTTGAGAATTTGGCATTGTTGAAAGTGTTTTAATGACAGTTGTTGAATCATGTTTTCACAGGAGCGTAACCATTGTGCTTGTTCCAGCAAACCATATTTATCAATCAATTGTTGTTGTTGCTTTTGTGCATCCTTGATCAGTGAATCATCTTGAGCTTCAACTGACGGCCATTGAACCAGTAACAAAACACCAAATAAAACGTGTAAGAGATAAAGATTGTGATTTTTTATTGCTTGCATAAGTGACAACAATCATAATACATAACGTTGAGAACAGTCATTTGATTTATTGAGTTGACTGCTTATAATGTTTGAACCCAAAAAATAAACACAGAGGAAAACTATGGCAACTGTTTCAATTGATATTGATGATCAAGTCAAAGCACATTTTAATAAATTCATCGAGGAACATGGTACCAACATCGACTCGGCAGATGTCAAAGAGGCTCTGGAAAAGGTCAAAGAGGTTCGCAACAGCTGCGAAGACGGCTATGTGGTCGATCAGGTCGGCTGTTTGCAAATGATGTTGAGTATGGTTGAGGATAAAACCTGGGTGATTGAAGATTCCAACAAAGAAAAAATCAATGCCACCATCAAATACTTCATCGATGACAATGACGTGATTCCAGACCACATTCCTGGTGTGGGTTATCTGGATGATTGCATTGTGATTGATGGCACCATGGATGCGGTCGAAGATGAAATGCTGGAATACAAAGATTTCTGTCGAGCCCGTTTGGTTTATGCCAAAAATGGCCCATTTACATTAGATGACTGGAAAGAAATCAAAGACCAGGAAGCTGTTAGTCGCGCTCGTAACCGTCGATTCAGAAAAGCCAAACGCTCAAGAGGCTGGTAAAAAGCCGACCTTTTACACAAATAAAACACCCACTTGATATCGAGTTGGGTGTTTTTTTATGTCTGAACACAATGCGTTTGATTGATTTTTTGAAGTTCAAACCCATTTAAGCAGCTTATTATTAATGATCACATCATAATGAAAGATTCTATGCACAATTATCGGGGTACCACCATTGTCAGTTACCGTGACGATAAACAGGTGGTGATTGGTGGCGACGGCCAGGTTACTTTGGGCAACACCGTAATGAAATCCAATGCCCGCAAAGTCAGGCGTTTGTATCGCAATGAAGTTTTGGCCGGTTTTGCTGGTGCGACAGCCGATGCCTTCACTTTATTTGAAGTTTTTGAAGCCAAACTGGAAAAACATTCAGGTCATTTGGTGCGTTCTGCTGTTGAGATGGCCAAAGAATGGCGAACCGACCGACGTTTGGGGCGATTGGAAGCCCTTTTGGCCGTGGCCGATAAGGAAACCTCGTTGATCATTTCAGGCAACGGTGATGTGATAGAACCTGAACATGGTTTGATTGCGATTGGTTCAGGCGGTCCTTTTGCCCAGGCAGCGGCTTTGGCGATGATTCAAAATACCCAAATGCCAGCAGAAAAGTTGGTTAAGCAGGCTTTGAATATTGCTGCCGATATTTGTATTTACACCAACCGCAACCACACCATTGAAACATTGGCCTTAGATTAAACCAGCAACAGGGAATTATTATGTCAAACATGACCCCAAGAGAAATCGTACAAGAACTAGACAAACACATCATTGGTCAAAACAATGCCAAGCGCTCAGTGGCCATTGCCCTGCGTAATCGCTGGCGCCGCATGCAACTGAATGACGCCATGGCGAAGGAAATCACGCCAAAAAACATTTTGATGATTGGACCCACTGGTGTCGGTAAAACCGAAATTGCCCGACGTTTGGCCATCCTCGCTGATGCGCCTTTTGTCAAGGTTGAGGCCACTAAATTCACTGAAGTGGGTTATGTCGGTAAAGATGTAGAATCCATCATTCGTGACTTGGTTGAATCGTCGATGAAGCGCACCCGCGAAGCGGCCATGCGACAGGTGAATAAAAAAGCCGAAGATGCGGCTGAACAACGCATTTTGGATTATTTGTTACCCAAACGAGAATCACCCATTCCAGGGGAAGCACCCGTTGAAGACAGTGGCACCCGTGCCAAGTTTTTAACCAAACTGCGTGAAGGCAAACTCGATGACAAGGAAATTGAAATCAAGGTCAACATGAACCTTGGCGTAGACATCATGGGACCGCCAGGCATGGAAGAGATGACCGATCAGTTGCAGGGGATGTTTGAGAGCTTGGGTAAAAAGAAACAACAAACCAAAAAAATGAGCATCAAGGCAGCTCGTCCTATTTTGACCGAACAGGAAGCACAGAAGCTGATCAACGAGGATGAAATCAGACAAACAGCTTTATCCCAAGCCGAACAAAACGGCATCGTGTTTATTGATGAAATTGATAAAGTGGCCAAAAGTGGAGGCATGGGAGGTTCAGGACAGGTTTCCCGCGAAGGCGTGCAACGTGATTTGTTACCGTTGATTGAAGGTTCAGTGGTGAACACCAAATACGGCCCCATCAAAACCGATTACATTTTATTCATTGCCTCAGGCGCCTTCCATTTGAGCAAACCTTCAGATTTAATTCCCGAATTGCAAGGTCGTTTACCGATTCGGGTTGAACTTCGTGCTTTGACATCGCAAGATTTTGAGCGAATTTTAACGGAGCCAGAGCATTCCTTGACTGAACAGTACAAGGCCTTGATTGGTACAGAAAATGTTGATTTGATTTTCACCGAAGAGGGCATCAAACGCATTGCGGAAATATCCTGGTCAGTCAATGAAAAAACCGAGAACATTGGTGCCAGACGGTTACACACGGTGCTGGAAAATATCCTTGATGAAGTGGCTTTTGATGCCCCTGATAAATCAGGTCAGGAGTATGTTATTGATGCCGAACATGTTAATGATGCGGTGGGTGAACTGTCTGAAGATGAGGATTTGAGCCGTTATATTTTGTAGCGTTTTCTTGTGAAAATGCAGGAATCAAGGGATAATACCCGGCTAACCATTAATTATTGAAGAGGAAAAAATGAAAGCACAATTAAAATTAGGGTCATTGATGTTGGTGTTACTGATGATTTTGGCCGCATGTGGTGGTGACAAAGGATCTGCTGATATAGCCAAATTGGACACCGACACACCTGATGGCGCATTCTTGGCATCTGTTACTGCCTTGAAATCCAATGATCTTAAATCTTTGATCAAAAATTCTTTGAGCCAGGAACAATACAATGAGCTGGTTACAGAATTTGAAAATAACAAATCAGGTAATTTTTCAGAAGCTGATAAAGCACAATTTGCTCAAACAGTTGCCATGTTGACAGCAGACGGCGCAGAAGATCAATTGTTTGAAATGGCCAAACCACAATTGGAACAAGCCAGAGCCATGTTGCCCATGATGTTGATGATGGGTAAAGACCAGATGTTACAAGGCATCAAGAGCAATCCGATGTTGCCTGAAGCACAACGTGAATCTGCTTCTAAAGTAGCTGGCGCTGCCATTGATTGGGTTTCTGAAAATGACATTTTGAGTGATGACAAAACCAAAGCTGCTATTGCTGCATTGGTTGATACCGCCAAAGCTTTGGACATGCAGTCATTAGACGATTTGCAAAACATGAGCTTTGACCAGGCATTGGACAAAGGTTCGATTGCTTTTGGTGGTGTGAAAAACGTTTTGGGTGCTTATGGCATTTCAATGGATGACATGCTGGATTCAGTTTCAGTTGACACCGTAGATGTTCAAGGTGACAAAGCCACCATGAACGTCAGCTTTGAAGTTTTTGGTGAGCAAGTTAAGCAAACCATGAACATGGTCAAGAAAGACGGTGTTTGGATTGGTGATAAATAATTCAACAACGAAAATCATTGAAGAGGGTCGTATTTTTCGGCCCTTTTTCGACTTTATCATCTGACAATCATGTCGATTTTAAGCAAACTGCTTTACCTCAGGGTCAAGGTTGAATACAGCCCCAACAAGCTGAAAAGCCTGGGCATCAATCCGGACATTCCCTTCATTTATGTGCTGTCAAGCGAATCAACCGTATCGCGCAGCATACTTTGGGAAGAAATCAACAGAGGTAACTTGCCCAAACCCTTTAAGCTGGATGCTGAATTTAATCTGAAAAAAAGCATCATTGCTTCTGAAAAAACCGTAGGATTTTGGAACCGCAAAACCGATTACAAGGAATTTGATAATCAGTTAACTGACCTGATTCAACAGATCAAACAAGACCCACAAAAAGAATTACAACTGATTCCGATTGCGGTATTTTTGGGACGCGCACCTGAAAGGAAACATGGCATACTCAAAGTGCTGTTCTCAGAAAAATGGGGCATCACTGGCCGTTTCAGAAAGTTTATCTCTATCCTGGTACATGGCAAACATACTTTGGTGCGTTTGAGTCAACCCATTGTCATTAAGGAATCATTGGACACAGAAGATGATGCGGGTAAATTGGCCCATAAGTTATCGCGAGTCCTGCGCTTGCACAACAATCGGGTCAAAACATCGGTGGTTGGTCGTGATTTATCACACCGTCGAACCATTGCCAAAAACATCATCAAAAGGCCAATCGTTCAAAAAGAAATCGCCAGCTATGCCAAAAGAAGGAAAATTTCGGTAGAAAAAGCTGAAAAAGAAGCACAAAAAATCATCCGTGAAATTGCTGCTGATTATTCTTACTCGGCGATTAAATTCATGAGCAGCATCTTTCGCTGGTTCTGGACCAAGGTTTATGATGGCGTAAAACTTAACTTTTTTGATGACATCAGAAACATTGCCACCGAAAAAGAAATCATTTACACACCTTGCCATCGCAGTCATATTGATTACTTGATTTTATCTTACTCATTGTATGAGCGTGGGATTGTTCCGCCGCACATCGCAGCAGGCATTAACCTGGACTTGCCAGTGGTTGGTCGAATTCTCAGAGGTTCAGGTGCATTTTTTCTGCGCCGTTCATTTAATTCAGTGTTGTATTCCACCATTTTTTCTGAGTATTTGAGTTCATTGATTGCTCATGGTGTTTCGATTGAATATTTTATTGAGGGCACCCGCTCAAGAACAGGCCGCTTGTTACACCCCAAAGCCGGGATGTTGGCCATGACCGTGCGCAGTTATCTGAATGAACGCAGTAAGCCATTGGTTTTTGTCCCTTCATCTTTGAATTATGAAAAGTTGATGGAAGGGGCGTCTTACAAAAATGAATTAGGCGGTAAAGGCAAGAAAAAAGAATCGATTGGAGGCCTGTTTAAAACCATCAAGTTACTCAGAGAAAACTACGGCAGACTGACTGTTAACTTTTCAGAAACCATTGAGTTAGACAAATTATTGGACAAGCACCAACCCAATTGGCGCAACATCAAACTGGATGTCAAAGAAAAACCACAATGGTTCAAAGATGTTGTTTCTGATGCTGGTGAGCAAATACTCACCAAGATCAATGAATCAACTCACGTTAACCCCATTAATTTGTTGGCGGTGACATTGTTGTCGACCCCCAATCGAGCGGCTTCTGAAGTTAATTTAACCGACCAAATTGAATTGTACCGAAAGATCTTATTGGAGTTACCCTACTCTGAGCGTACCACAGTGACCGATTTAACGGTGCCTGACATCATTCAAAAAGGTATCGACTTAGGGTTTATTCAAAGGGTGAAGCACAGTTTGGGTGATGTGGTTCAGGTAAAACCGGAAATGGGAGTTTTGATGACCTATTACCGCAACAATGTGCTGCACCTGTTTGCTGCCAGTTCATTCATTGCCATGTTTTTTGTCAATGAACTGAAACGACCCAGACGTGAAGTATTGCGCATGATGGCGATAGTGTATCCATACATCAAAAATGAGTTTTTCTTGAAATGGACCCGTGAAGAATTTGTTGAATACGGCCGCAAAACCCTGAAATTGTTCAAAAGCCTTGATTTACTGGTGTCTGATGGTCGTAATTTGGAACGACACAAGGGAGGCTCACTGCAAGCAGCAAAATTACGTGTTTTAGCCAATGGCTTGATGCAAACTTATGAACGTTTTTTTATTGTGATTGCGCTGTTGAAAAAACGTGGTTCGGGGAATGTTACCAGCAATGAACTGGAGTCATTGTGTCATCAAGTAGCCAGCCAATTGTCATTGCTCTATGAATTCAATTCACCCGACTTTTTTGATAAAAACCTGTTCAAACAATTCATCAATGAGTTGAAAGAAGAACAAATCATCAAAGCCGATCCAGCCGGAAAATTGATTCATTCTGAAAACCTGGAGCCCATGTACAATGGTGCCAAAACCATCCTGTCACGACGAATTCGGCACCATATTTTGTATTTGTTGTGATTTTAAAGCTTAACTGTGTAACATCAATACAGGGATATCAGCCTGGTACAACATGTGTTCGGTAACGCCACCGAAAATCACCTGTCTTAATCTGGAACGGCTGTAAGCACCCATCACCATCAGGTCTGAGTTGGTTTGTTGATAGGCTGTACTCAATGCCTCAATGTCATTGCCCTCATTGCATTGCACATGCTCCGCTGAAATTCCATACATGGTCAAATATTGCTGTAAATGTCGAGCCTTTGGACCAACCTTGTTTTGTGGTCCATTGGTGACGATGTTGACTTTTTTGGCCTTACATAAAATGGGGATTGCTGCCGAAACTGCCCGGGCACACTCAGGGCTTTGATTCCAGGCGATGCAAATATTTTGCCCCAGTTGCTCTGTGGGTTGCTGGGGTAAAACCAGCACGGGTTTACTTGAGTTGAGCAGGGCTGTGAGCATGAATTTTTTGGCTTTATTACCATGGCCGCTGGCAGGTCTGGAAACCACAATCAGGTCTGTAACCGGGCCAACAATTGAAAACAATTTGTTGGGAGAGCCGACTTTGGCTTGCCACAAAGCAATGGGAGCAGCGGCTGCTTTTTTGCTGAAAGCATAACCATTGTGTTCGGCCAGTTTTTTAAACAATTGCATGGCACTTTCCTGATCCTGATTATCCTGACCAAGTTCATCTTCTTCACCGTTGACCAGTGCGGACACTTCTTCCGGCATCGCGACATCAGAATCACTGTGGTTTCTCAAATGATAGCCCATCACTGCAGAACCCAGTTCATTGCCCAAACTAAAAGCAGCAGATAAAGCCACTGCACATTCAGGACGATCAACCACAGGAACACAAATTACTTTCATTAAAAACTCCTCATGTTTTTTTTCATTGAACGCATAATTGTATATGATTGCCTAAAGCCAGCAAAGGAAAACCGGCCACTATCGGTTTTCCAAATGATAAAGTTTAGTGACCATTAGAAAAACCATTATGAAAAAAAACATCAAAACAACCTCCTCTATCATGTTAATCCTAACTGTGGTTACTCAAGCCTTGTCAGCGTCTGAGATGCCTGATTTTTTATTGGGAAGTTGGCAAATCAATCAGCAAAACAATTATGAAGTCTGGTCAAGGGTTGATAAAAACCATTATCAGGGACAGGTCATTCAAATCATGGGTGGCAAAAAAATAACCAAAGAAAATTTGCAGCTCGAACTCAAAAATGGTGAATTACATTACCAGGCACAAGTGATTGATCAAAACGATGGCAAAGCCATAGACTTTGTGGGTCAAATGGCAGACAACAAAACTTTTAAAGTCGCTAACCTCAACCATGATTTTCCACAGTTAATCAAGTATAAACAACAGTCAGCCGACCAAATCATGGCAAAAGTGATGGACAAAAACGGTGAAGGTTTTACTCAGGAGTTAAACAGGAAAGCTCTGCCTGACACCATCCCAGACTGGTTTTTTGCTGATATGGAAGCGCATGTGGGTCGCTGGGAAACTGATAATTCGAAATACCAATCAGCCAATGAAACTTTTGATACCTATGTGATTGAATGGCAATGGGGCATCGGTAAGCATTCCATCACTGGCCGTTTGTTTGGCATAGCAGATGGCAAGGAAAGCCCAGATTTTTGGCATTTTCGTCAGTATTGGGACAACTTGACACAAAAAGCCATGGTTCAACAATTTGGCAATGGTGGCGTGATGGGTATCGGCGAAATGCGTTATCTCAACGACATACAATCTGAACTGATTCAGACCTTTTCGACTCCGGCTGGCAGCCAGTGGCCAGGCAAACACGTCAATGAACTCAATGGTAATGAATTTAAAACACAATCATTGCGGATGGGGCAAGATGGTGAGTGGCAAGCTGACCGGGAATATATTTGGCACAAACAGTGAATCAGGTTTTTCCAATAACCGTTTGATTGTCCAACACATGAGAGGCAAAGCCAGCGCCCGCTTCGGTATGCATATTGAACACTGTATCAACACCTGCTGCCTTCAATCGCTCCATTTCATCGTCAAATTTGGCTGTTGCAGCAATCTTGCCTTTAAAATTTGATTGCACCAAAAGTTCAACCACTGCCAAAGTGGTACTGAATTTAGGCAATGTCAACATCACCAATTCCAGTTGATGGGTTTGGTTGATGCGATCCCAAAAGTCTGCGTCACTGGGGTCGCCAAGAATCACATTGCGATTTTCTGAATGGTGCTCTTTGACCGTTTGTGTGTTGATTTCGATACCCACCACCTGATTACCATAGGCTTGATACAACCGGTTATAAGCACCGGTTCCGACCGTGCCCATTCCAATAACGGCGACTTTGGCATCATCAATATTGAGAATTTGATCATTGGGGAGACGTTTGTCACTTTGAAATTTTTTCCAGGCTTCCCGGTTGTTGCGGTAAATCGAATAAGCATTCTTGTTCAAAACAGCTGACACCACAAAAGAGAAAGATATCATCAAAGCCATGATGATCAGCCATTGTTGATCGATCCACTGATTACTGACACCAATCGCCATAACAATCAGGCCAAACTCACTGAAATTACTCAGGTTGATGGTGGATAGCAAAGCCGTTCTTGCTCGCAGATTAAATTTAACAAACAATTTAAAAAACAGTGCGCCTTTGAGCAAAGCAAGCGGGGTAAGAACCACAGCCAGTGACAGCATGCCCATGTCGGGTAATCCACTTAAACCTATCGACAGGAAAAAGCCCAACAGGAACAGGTCTTTGAAAGCCAGCATGTTTTTTACCAGCTCTTCTGATTTGAAATGAGGTGCAATCAATACACCCAAAATCAAAGCCCCAAGGTCGCCTTTGATACCTACCAGCTCGAACATTTCAGCGCCACCAATGGCCAGTAACAAGCCATATAGAATTAGCAACTCTCCGCGACCCACCAGCTCAAGCAGTTTAAGCAATACAAATCGTAACGGAATCAATAACAACAACAAAACAGCCCAAATGGATGGTATTTTGGCGGTAGCAATCGCCAGGAAAACAACGGCAAATATATCCTGAACAATGAGCACGCCTATAGCAATGCGGCCATGCATGGCATCCATTTCGCCACGTTGCTCCATGGTTTTCACCACGAAAACGGTACTGGAAAAACTCATGGCAAAAGCCAATAATGCAGCATTTTGTAGACTGAAACCTGCCAATTGGCTCAAACCAAGCAATGAAACTCCAAAAAGCAATAAGCCAATAGCCACAATCACCACCATGGTGTGGATGAATGTCACGCCCCAAATTTGTGGCTGCAACAAACTGCGGATGTGAATTTTCAAGCCAATGGTGAACAACAATAAAGTGATGCCCAAATCGGCCATTTTGGTCAGTAAATTTTTATCAACAATATTCTGCGAGCCCAACAAAAAACCGGTCACCAGATAACCCACCAAAGGTGGTAAACCAAATTGCTTGGCCAACAAACCAAATAGGAATGCGGTACCAATCCACAACAAGTCATTCAAGGCCAAAGCCACCCAGGCAAAATCCATAAAACAGTCTGTAACAAGTGAGTGAAGATAATAGTAGCTTATTCTTCGTTAAAAAATACACGTTTTAAAGGAATCTGTTTGATTTTGATGAAAACTTAACGGCTACAAGCAGTTCTAAGTAATGAACACAGGTCAAAAGATTCAGCAGCGAAACCAGTCATCAACCAGATAAGGTTTATTTAGCAAAGCCTCAGACCAGCATCGCTGTAAAAAAGGCGAAATTGTAGCACGGCAAGCATGTATTATAACTTCGGGCTTGCTCTTTCTGATTCGCTTCGCTCACCAACCAAGAGCGCCGGTCGAACCGATCATCGGCTCTCCAAAGCGGTAATTTCAGGTGCCATAAGATACCCGAGAAAAAATCAGAATAAAATAAATTCTTGGTTTATGGCGCGAAAACAAAGCCAAAAACAACAAGAGCACCATCAAAATGGTGAAAAAATATGTCAGTGATTGCTCAACTGTATGGTTATATGTGAATATAGACACAAACCAATCAACGGTATAACCCATGAAAACCATCACAATTAAGTTCATGAAGAAGCCACAAGCCGCTTTCAAACAGGCATGGCTTGCCACTTTGATTTTGGCATACAGTGCCCATTCTGGAGAAACCTTTGAGATGGATTCTTCAGTACAAGCACCCGCTGGCGGTACAGCGTCAGCCGGAGAATTTGTGTTGAAAGGTAGTTTGGGCCAGTCGGCGGTGGGCCAAATCAGCGGTGGTGACTTCACCCTGCACAGCGGATTTTGGGCCACCACACCGCTGCCCAATGATTTGATTTTTGTCGACAATTTTGAATGAAAGGAGACCACCTCATGAAGCTTTCCACCCAAACCCATTTTCCAATACCGAAACATCATCTGTTTTTGTGTGCGGTGTTGTTACTCATGTCCTCGATGACCAGCCTGGCTGAAACCACTTTCACCTACCAGGGCCAGTTGAGCCAAGCCGGCCAAGCCGCCCAGGGTCAGTATGACATGACTTTTGCCTTGTACGATGCCGACAGTGGCGGTAACCAAGTGGGTGTCACCCTCAATGAAGCCGGTATTGACGTCAGCGACGGGGTGTTTGAGGTGCTGTTGGATTTTGGTGATGCGCCGTTCAACAATGCGCCACGTTGGTTGGAAATTGCGGTACGCGAGGCCGGTGGTGGCGTGTACACCACATTGAGCCCCAGGCAGCGGGTCGGTGCGTCACCGTTCGCCATCGAAACCCTGTTTGTGGCGCCCGGTGCGGTGGACACGGCCGCGCTGCAAAATGGTGCGGTGACCGAGGAAAAACTGGCCGAACAAGCGGTGACCTTGGGCAAAATCGACAACGGCGCGGTGATCTCTGGCAGCATTGCCAATGGCGAGGTGCGGACCGTGGATCTGGATTCGGCTGCAGTGACGCGGGCCAAAATAGCCAATGATGCCATCGGTACCGACCAGGTCGAAGATGGCAGCATCCTTCCCGAAGACATTGATGGCAATGTGTATAACCGCAAAGGCAGTGTTTATGTCAACAGCAACACCGGCAGTATTGGCTTTGGTATCGAGCGGGTGACGGTGACTTGTACGGGCGCCAAAGACCTGTTGATCAACCACGTGTGTAACGTTCCTTCAGACAATTCTGACATCACCATCCTCAGTGCACGGCTGACTTCAATGGACAACGATGTGAATCCAGCCCAACTCAGGTGTACTGCAGAAAACCGGGACCCCCCAAACGCCGAAACCCTGACCGCCACGGTGTGGTGCCTGGCGGTGGATTGATCCACATCAGTCTGACAAAAAAACCCGGACTAGCCGGGGTTTCTTATTTGCCTTTTTTTGAGACATTTGGGTCGTTCTGGATGATTGTAAAAATAAAATAAAAACCTCAAGTTCAAGAAAGGAATCGCAGTTAATAGTAAAACTATTGACAAGATCTCTGACGCAGAAATTGAGGTTTTTAGATCTTTTTACTTCATCTACGAATGACCCAAAGGTCTCTTACTTGAACTTGATTTGCAGATCCATTTGCAAACGGTCGTAATCCGTTTGTGAGGCTTGGCTTTGGTCTTGTTCTGAGCTGATGTAAGTCATGCCCAAAGCGACGTTTTTACGTATACCATAGCCAGCTTTCAGGATGTGGCCTTTAGAATCGGTTTCACCGCCGGCGAAATCTGAATCATTGAACAGCGCATAAACTGAGTCAGCTTCTAAATCCAGGTAAGAGTAACCCAAACTCCAAGTGCCAGCGTCAGATACCTTACCTAAACCAAAGCCAAGTGCATAACCTGTATCCAAATCATCAGCCTCGGTATTTTGGTAAT
>JAUHXW010000377.1 GCA_030426705.1 Gammaproteobacteria bacterium | reverse complement strand
CCGAAGGCAAAAAGCCTAAACATAAAAAGCGTAATAGCCGTGTATTGGACCGCATTTTCCGCCTTGATTTCCACATTTTTAGATCTTTTTCTCAATTACCCAGAATCAAGCAAAGGTCTCTAAAAGCACAAAACACACCACAATTTGGGTGTGAAGAAAAAAATATATTTGCATGTCTAAAATTCTGCTAAACTTCAACAAAAAACCTGCAGGGTGATTCTTTTCACTGTGCAGTACTCCCAACCTTTTGATAACAGAGCATCCTTATTTGGCAACACTGAATAAGTACAGTAAGACCACCAGTGGCAGTATATTTGATGAGACCTTGTTTGCACGTATTGCTGATGATTTATACAGCAATGGTTACAGCATTCAACCAGCAGCTTTACCCGAAGAAGTGTCCGGTGCTTTACATGCGCACTTAGAAGAAATCAATGCCAGTAAATACGTAGAAGCAGGCATTGGTCGTGGTGATGATTTTTTGAAAAATGAATTTGTTCGCACCGATGAAATCTGTTGGATTACCGGTTCATCAACAGCGGGACAAAAGTGGTTGGATTGGACCGCAGAGTTACAACGTTTTCTGAATCAACGGCTGTTTCTTGGCCTGTTTTCTTTCGAAAGTCATTTTGCCCATTACGCGCCGGGTGCTTATTACAAGCGACACAGTGATGCCTTCATAGGAGAAGCCAACCGGGTATTGTCAGTAGTCACCTATTTAAATCCAGCTTGGGGTCATGAGGATGGTGGTGAATTGGTGCTGTACAAAGACGATAAAGATCGCGAAGGCATTAAAGTAGTTCCATTGTATGGCACGTTGGTGATTTTCCTCAGCGAAGAATTTCCCCATGAAGTACTACCCGCACAAAGAGATCGCCATTCGGTCGCCGGCTGGTTCCGAGTCAACACCTCCATCAACAACAAGATTGATCCACCCCTCTAACCACTTTCTTCGTTCCCACGCTGGAGCATGGGAACCAGAAAAACCGATACGCCTTTAGGCCAAATTTATGGAAGTAAAAAAGTTTGCCTCTTTTTACGCGGGAAATTTTTTCGATGCGCCAATTGAGAAGTGCTAACCTACCAACTCCCCCAAAGCCCATTCAATATGAGTTTTCACCATATCACTGCTTGAACTCAATTTGTCTTTTAATGCTTTAATAATTGCTTCAGTGGGTTCAGCATTACCCAATGCCACGGCGATGTTTCTTTGCCAGGCTTCATAGCCTATGCGGCGGATGGGGGAGCCTTCGGTTTTTTGGAGAAATTCGGCTTCGGTCCAATTGAACAGTTCCAGCAACTCGATATCATCCAAATAGTGTCTGGGATGGAAGTCCTGTTCCCCGGTGTTTTGGGTGAATTTATTCCAGGGACAAACCATTTGGCAGTCGTCACAACCATAAATGCGGTTGCCCATGGCTTTTCTGAACTCAATGGGGATTTCGCCTTGGTTTTCGATGGTCAGGTAGGAAATACATTTTCTGGCATCAACCTGAAAAGGGGCGATGATGGCATTTGTGGGACAGTCCTGGATGCATTGCGTGCAGCTTCCGCAGTGAAAAGTGGCCTTTTCATCGGGTTCAAGTGGTAAATCGGTGTAGATTTCGCCCAAAAAGAAGTAGGAGCCGGTTTTGCTGTTGATCAAATTGCTGTGTTTACCCATCCAGCCAAGCCCGGCTTTTTCGGCGATGGCTTTTTCCATCACAGGAGCTGAATCGGTGAATACACGATAACCAAACGGCCCAATTTCATCAGTGATTTTTTGGCTCAAATTTTTCAGTTTATTGCGAATGACTTTGTGGTAATCACGTCCCAGTGCATAGCGCGAAATGGCAGCTTTGTTAGGTTCATTAAGTACGGCTTGATAGGATTTGAGGTTTTCCGGCATATAATCCAGACGCACAGCGATGATGCTGATGGTTTCGGGTACCAGTTCATTGGGCTGAAAACGCTTGCTGCCATGTTTGTGCATATAGTCCATATCGGCATGCATGCCTTGGGCCAGCCAGTTATGTAAATGTTCACCAGCCTCTGAAAGATCAATGTCACTGATGCCGCACTGTTGAAAGCCCAGTTCTTTGGCCCAGGCTTTGATTTGCTGTTTCAATTGTGGGTAATCTGTGTGATTTGTATGATTCACTGGTAAAATATTGACGAGATATGAGCAATTATAAATGAAACCACTTTACGCTAACGACAAAACCCAACAAATTGATACGCTGGCCGCAGAAATTTTGCACATCGATTCTTTTCAATTGATGCAAAAAGCCGGCGCGGCCATTTATCAGCATGTTAAATATTACCAGCGACTGTTGATCATCACCGGACCGGGGAACAATGGAGGTGATGGTTTTATTGTGGCTGAATTGGCGCGTCAAAATAATCAGCAGGTTAAGCTATTGGCGCTGCGTGATGTGGCTGAATTGTCTGGTGATGCGGCCAGGGCAGCAGCCTTGTATCAAGGTGAAATAATTAAAGAAGTTCCTGAGGAATATTTTGATTGTATCGTCGATGGCATGTTTGGTACCGGTTTGAATCAACCGGTTCGGGGTGTGTATGCCGAAGAAGATCCAGAGCACTTCGGTTTCTTTGGTTCGGGCTCGGATTCGGTGG
>JAUHXW010000051.1 GCA_030426705.1 Gammaproteobacteria bacterium | reverse complement strand
GTGTCACAATTATTATTTGAGTAGACAAAATGTACACCAGATAAAGTAACAGGCGCATTGAATTCAAACATGTTGCCTAAATGGCCACCATCTTCTCCACCAATTCCCAGAGTGCCCGTTTGTATGCCATCATCTCTTGCCATGGTATCAGTGGTCATTTCAATCACTGACATGACTGCAGCGGTGTTATTCCCAGGATTTTCATCAACCACTCCATCCAGAGACACCGTATAAAACACATCATAAACACCCGCATCCAAAAGAGGAACGGTGCCAAAATCTACTGTGGTAGATTCACCAGGGTTTAATGGCCCAGTAAAAACCATGTTTGCATTTGAGTGAGGTGCGTTATCCAATTCAATTTCCACATCCACACTGATATTACTTTGACTCAAAACGCCTGAGTTCGTGATAGTGACTGAAACGGGCAAATCTACAGCACCATTTTTATCAGCAACAATTGAATATTCTGGCAAGGCAGCCACCTCATCAATTTGCACTTCATTATCTATCACACTCTCAACGTGGATGTCATCAATTAACAACAGAAATTTATCATTGCTGTTGTTTCGAAAACAAAAATAAACAGCCTGATTTTCATAAATTTGAGGAATAGATGCTTCTCTATAAGTGTCAACAGAGTCCTCCCCAGCTATTGAAAATAGCAAATCACCAGCTTGACAACCGGCAACAGTGGCATCTGTTGCCGTAACATAAACCTCATAACCATCTGCATATTGTGGATCTGGTGCGTTGGCGACCCAACTGATTTTAGCAATGCCTGATGGCAAATTAATCGCCGGAGTGATACCCCAATCGTCAGATTGACCCGCTGGTGAATACCAAGAGGTGCTGAACATGGCAAAATCTGTCGGATCGTCTGGCGTGATAAAATCATCACGAACAATCCAGGCATCTGTCACATAGGCAACATTAGCATTAGGAGTCAGCCCATCCACATTGAATAAGGTCCAACCAGCTGGAAAAACTGGATTGTTAGGGTCTGCCTGTGTTTGAAAATCTTCGAAATATATGGTTGCGGTCCCAGCAAGTTGATCTGTTCTATTAGTTAAATTTGATTGTACAGTCATACCTGATCTACTGGGTATCTCGCTTCCACTGAAACTTTGTAAAGATTGTGCAGTTGCAGCCATACCCAAAAGTAAAGTAGAAACGGTTAATAATTTGCGCATTAAGTTTACCTCTGAAATAGTTTGAAGATTCATCCCTGATGCTTGTTCCTGCTGCCATCTTAACCCAATCTCCAAAGAAAAACTCAACGAATTTACTTTTTCTGAGACTGCCTCCAGGGAATGATTGTGACAAGCTCGTTCTGCTGTAATTTTCTTTGACATACCTTGATATCAAATAACTTGCCCCTACCTTAGAGCCAACCGAAACTTTAATGATAAAAAATGACTAACACAGCAGAAAAATTTGAATTTCAGGCAGAGGTGAATCAAGTTCTGGATCTGGTGATTCACTCACTGTATTCAAACAAAGAAATCTTCCTCAGAGAATTGATCTCAAACGCCTCAGACGCTTGTGACAAATTACGCTTTGAAGCCATCAAAAAACCAGAGCTTTTGAGTGAGGACCTTTTTATTAAGGTGGATTTTGATGCCGAAGCCAAAACAGTTACCATAACCGATAACGGTATTGGTATGACACGTGATGAAGTGATTGAGAACATTGGCACCATTGCCAATTCAGGCACCAAGAAATTCCTGGAATCAATTGCTAAAAAAGACCGCGATGATGCCAATTTGATCGGACAATTTGGTGTGGGCTTTTATGCTTCCTTTATTGTGGCCAAAGAAGTTGAAATCAGAACTTTAAAAGCAGGTGCTGAACCAGAGCAAGCCATTTCATGGAAGTCAGATGGTAAAAATGCCTACACTTTGACCGCCATTAACAAAGACACACAAGGCACAGAAATCATCCTGCACTTGCGTGATGAAGAAGCAGACTTTGCTGATAATTTCAGATTAAAAAGTCTCATCAAAAAATATTCGGAACATGTGGCTTTCCCCATCAAAATGCTGGAAGTGACTTATCCGGAAAAAGATGACGATGGCAATGAAATTCCGGCCAAAACCCCTGAATATGAAGTGGTTAATGATGCCACTGCCCTGTGGAAAAAAGCGCCTGCAGATGTCAAAGACGAAGACTATCAGGCATTTTATAAACAAATTTCCAATGATTTTAATGATGCGGCTTTCTGGACTCATAACCACATTGAGGGCACACAAAGTTACAGCAATTTGTTATACATCCCAAGTAAATCACCGTTTCAAATGTTTCAAAACCCGGATGACCGCGAAGGTTTGAAACTGTTTATCAAACGTGTTTTCATCATGGATGCCGCCAAGGAGTTGTTGCCAGATTACCTGCGCTTTGTTAAAGGCGTGGTTGATTCTAATGACTTACCACTCAATGTATCCCGTGAGATTTTACAAGACAACCCTTTGTTACAAAAAATAAAATCCGGTTTGGTTAAACGTGTGCTTGGCTTGTTGAAGAAAAAATCTTTGGACAACGAAGTTTACGCCAATTTCTGGAAAGAGTTTGGTGACACTTTGAAAGAAGGTGTGGTGGAAGACTTTTCCAATCGTGAAGCGGTATTGAAACTGTTACGCTTTGCGTCAACTCACAATGATGATGCCACTGAAAATGTTCCTTTGGATGACTACATCAGTCGCATGAATTCCGAACAAGACAAGATTTACTACATCACTGGCGAGTCCTATGAAGCCGTCAAGAACTCTCCGCATCTTGAACTTTTCAAGAAAGAAGGCGTGGAAGTGCTGTTGATGCACAGTCGCATTGATGAGTGGATGATGGGTCATGTCCAAGAATACGATGGCAAAAAATTCCAGTCTGTGGCCAAAGGCAAACTGGATTTGGGTAAAGATGACAAAAAGGAAGAAGAACCTTCAGAAGCCGATAAATCTTTCCTGGAAAAAGTGCAAAAGCACCTCAAGGAACATGTCAGTGAAGTGACTGCCTCAACCCGTTTGGTTGATTCTGCCAGTTGTTTGGTGATGGACGAACATGCCATGGCCATTCACATGCAAAAACTGATGGAACAGGCTGGACAAGCCATGCCAGGTCAATTGCCTGCTTTAGAATTAAACCTGGACCATCCATTGGTGCAGCACATTGAACATATCGACAATGAAGATCATTTTAAACAGTGGTCTGAGTTGCTGTATGAGCAAGCCTTGTTGGCCGAAGGCGGGCAATTAAAAAATCCAGCTGAACATGTGCATAAAATGAACAAGTTGATGTTGGATATATTGAAATAAAGCTTTTCATCTGAAATTAAAAAAGGGTCCCGAGTTGGACCCTTTTTTGTGCTTGTGGTCAATGCTATTTCTTTAAAGTCAAAACCAAACCCACCAAAGCTGACACCGCGCCACCAATCAGATACCACATGGTCTGATCGGTATATCTACCAGTCACTGCTTCGGAAATTTCTTCAGCTGGTGATTCGGTGGCATTCAAACCAAACAGCACCAAAACCACTCCTAAAATCAGCAATACCACACCTAAAATTTTGTTCGTACTCATCACTTATTCTCCTATTTAACTAAACAAGACCTGGACATTCATCTCAGGTTTCCTTCTCACAATCATCCTTAACCACTTTCTTGGCCTCATGCCCAATTCGTAAAATAAAAAAGTTCAACACGGCAATCAGTAAAGCTATTTCAAACCGCTGCCAGGCTACAGCCATACCAATGGCTCCTGTATTCCAAATACTGGCAGCGTTTGCTAAACCAGTTATTCTGGAATCACTGGAGGACTTCAATATTGCCCCACCGCCGATAAAACCAATGCCTGTCACTATACCAGCCATAAATTTGCCCAGTGCTTCACTGTCTCCCAGCACATCCAAAGCCAACAGCGTATAGGAACAAGTCGCAATTGCGACCAATGGATAAGTTCTCAATCCCGCACCATTTGAACGAGTCTCTCTGTTATAAGCCACCGGCAAAGTCAACACCAAAGCCACCAGAATCAAACTGAAGTGTTTGGTAATCAATTGCCAATTGATGTAGTCGTTAAACCAGCTTTGTAATGCTTCAATCATGATAAAAAATTAATTGTTTTGTCTGGCTTTCAACATGGCTGCCAAGTATTCATCCGCCAGCACTTTGGATTTGTCATCGCTCAACATGTCTTCGGCCACCGGAAAATAATCTTGCTCTTCTTCCTCAAGATGGTGTTTTACTTTGTGCGCCAAATCCTTGGCATAAACCAACCATGCAGGCGAGCTGGCATCGGTGGTTTCAAGCTGTTCAATCAACTCATCAATTTCATGATGTTCAGCAATACCATGTCTGGCGTGCTCTTGGGTTTTATCCAATTGAATCAATGGTACGTAAAAATAACGCTCTTCTGCATCTGCATGAGCGGCCAGCTCGTTTTTGAGCTGCTCAAATATCGAACTGCGTTCTTCACTTTCACCACTGGTTTCAAGCAATTTATCCACCAGTTGCCTTTGTATATGATGATCTTGTTCAATACTTTGATAAATATTCATTGATTACTCCTGTAAAATAGTTAATCAGATTAATAACTTACAGAAGCTGACATCAATGTTACGTGAAAACCATGGATTTTGCTGATTTAGAGAAACACAAAATAATGACAATAGAGACTGATAAAAAATTACCAAAACCTTTGCAACTAAGGTAAATTAATAGATAGTTGCTAATCAATTCGGCCAGTAAAGCGTAAGAAGACTAGGCTGTTTTTGTTGATAGCAAGACGTAAAGAAGGATGTAGGTTTGTCCTAGCCAGATTTTGGACGATTAGAGTAAGACCCAAAGTCATTCCTTCTTCATTCAAAACCATTCACAAAAATGGTTTCTTCAAATACAAACAAATCATCCCAAAGACCAAAAGGCACATCAATAGTTCCAGGTTCATTGGTTTGAAAATATACGCGCAATTCGCCATAAGCGGCATTCATGGGTGCCTGCCTGAGACCAGTCAAGTCATGCCAAACATTTTTTTCTACATCATAAACCGATGTGACATCATTAGATTGGCCAATTTCTACTTGCATGTCATCGTACCAAACAATCCAGTACCAAGCCCTGGGCACGGAACTTGTTAATGGAACTTTAAATGAAACGCCAGTCATGTACAGATGTTGTGGCACAACCGCAAACCGGTCAGAAATGGCGGGAAAACTGGCATTGTTATTGGTATCGCTTTCATTCCGCATGCTGCCATTACCAGAAATGCTGGCACCATCTCCAGGTTCATGCGAAAGGGTTGAAAAAGCAAACCAGCCAGAAAAATCACTGTCAAAAGTTCCGTTGACCAAAAGATTTTGACCCGAACCCGTCTGGTTAAAACCAAAAAGCAAAATTAAACCAAAGAAACATTTCATCATAACCTCGCTGAACCAGTGCGATACCAACTTTATATCACAACCAGTATAAACATATCTATAATGTGGTTATGAATAGTAAGCCTTTACCTGACAATTATCGAGAAACCATATCTGCCTTTAATCATTATGCCGATCAATACCTGGCTTATTTCAAAGATTTTAAACTTTATCAGCCAAGTTACGATGGGTTGCTGCAAGCCATGGGAAATTCCCACCAAACGGTTTTGGACATCGCTTGTGGACCAGGGCAGGTCGACTACTATTTGTTACAAAGCAGACCCGAGCTGCAAATCACAGGTGTCGATTTGGCGCCAAGAATGATAGAACTGGCGAAGCGACTGAACCCTGATTGTAACTATCACTTACTGGATTGTAGAGCGGTTGATTCACTGAATGCTCAATACGATGTGATTGTTTGTGGTTTTTGTTTGCCTTACTTATCATACAAAGACATGAAGGCCATGCTCAATAAAATGGTAAAAATACTTAATAACAATGGCATCATTTACCTCAGCACAACCTCATCAGATGAACCTGATGGCTACCAAACCTCCCAATCAGCTGATGGCAGAACCTATGTGTATTATCATGACATTGATTTCATCAAATCACAGTTGGAAAAAGCCGGCTGTTCATTACTGAAACATGAGCAAATCGTCCACATTCATAATGGCAAAGAAACCAAAGATGAATTTGTTTTGGTACAAAAATTAAAAAGGAATGACTTTGGGTCTTCATTCACTTTTGTTCCAGACTAAAGTGAAAGCGACCACGGCAGTCATGGCATATAACTTCGCACGAATGACGCCATTCACTTAAGGCTTCTTTGCTTCGCAAAACCGCCATAAGCTCTTTGGCTATTCTCTTCGTCTCTGATTCGCTAACGCTCACCAACCGACTCTACCGGTCGAGCTACTCAGCAGCTCTGTTTAACCAACCACTTTCTTGCTTTCAGCAAAACGTATCAAAGCAAATACAATGGTGGCCACTGGCACCAAACTGGTCAACGGCAGCGCACAATACAACGCGGCCACAAAAATCAATCCGCATTGACCCCAAATGCCCAGTTTATAAACACATGCCAACCACCAACCCAATAAGGCCCCTACCACAGGACCTAAATAGAGTCCCAGTGCACCAAAGGTACTCAAGTCTGCAACATCAAGTAAAATACCACCACCCAAAGGGCCGAAAGCTCGCAGCAATCGTTCCCCGGTATTGAGTTTAATGACTTTTTCTGTTTGTTGTTGTTTTTCTTGCATTACAAAGATTTTATCAAAACAATCCTGGAATTACATGTGCATTTAGTACAACTGTAGCGTTTAAAGTATCGGTGAAATCAATCGGGCGAGCTTTTCCATAAATATTTTAACAGCTGAGCGTTTTTGCCACGATTCTAAAGTGTTTGGCACATTGCAGATCCCGCACAAATGAGGTTCTTAATTGTGAAGCAAACCCTTTATCATAAATCAACGCATTCACTTCAAAATTCAATTCAAAACTCCGTTCATCAAAATTGGCCGTTCCCATTACGCTCAAAAAACCATCAACCACCATGGTTTTGGCGTGGATAAACCCCTTTGTGTATTTATAAAACTCAATTTCATCTTGCAACAACTCATAATAAAAAGATTGAGCGGCAGCATTCACCACCCAATTGTCTGACTTGTCAGGCACCAAAACTTTAACTCTAACACCTTTTAGTGCCGCTATTTTCAATGCTTTCATCAGGGATTGGTTGGGGATAAAGTATGGTGTGGTGATTAATATTTCATCGGTAGCAGTATGAATGGCATGCAACATTGAAAATAGTATGCTGGGTAATGCTGAATCAGGGCCGCTGGCAACGATTTGCACCATTTGACGCTCCTCAAATGGCACGTCATTAAAATGAAAATTAAGCTCATCTTCAATTTCCAGCTGTTGTGAAGTACAAAAATTCCAATCATTGATAAAAATATTTTGCAAATAGGCCACACCTTGTCCTTCTATTCGCAGATGTGAATCACGCCAAAATTCTGCCGGTAAATTTTTGTTGCCATCATTGTCATATTCATCACCCACGTTGATACCGCCTACATAACCAATCTTGCCATCAATCACTACAATTTTGCGGTGGTTGCGATAGTTCAAACGATCACTGAAAGCAAATAAAGACAATTCTGAAAAAGGCCATATTTCAATGCCATAGGATCGCAGGCGTTTTAATACAGACTGGTTCAGGCCTAAACTGCCATAGTCATCATAGATTATACGTATGGTTAAACCCTGTTTGGCCTTGCGAATCAGAGCTTCCAATAATTGCCCTCCAACACCATCAAATCGCAGGATGTAATATTCCAGGTGAATGGTGTGCTCTGCTGAATCGATATCCTTGAGCAATTGTGGGAATTTTTGCTCTCCGTTCTCTAATAATGTCAATTGATTATTAACTGTCAAACGACTACAAGTATCCCGATATATCATTTTTGATAAACCATGAAACTGTTTGAGGTTGTCTTTTTGCTGACGCATGACAGCCAGAGATTTGTCACTGTGTTTGGCATGAAAATTCTCTAAGGCTCGTTGATTGGAGGATTGTTTTTCTTGATAGATTCGACGCTTGCGTTTTTTAACTCCAAAAATGAAGTACAAAGCCACACCCACAACTGGCAAAACATAAACCGTAAATAACCACGCAGATGCCCGTGAACTGATGGTGTACTGATTAATGATTTTGATGGTGACATAAATCAACAGCACCCAATAAGCATAATATGTGATGGTAAACCAGCTGATCATTCAAAGCTCAGAGTTTAATTAGTTTCTATTTTATTGCATCACATGCGAAAATGACATGAAGGGATATTACTGTGTGCAAAAGCATCCAGTGATGCGGTATTGTGATTTTTTTGATAAATCGCTGGTTTCGGTCATCTTGGATTTGACAATTTCAACAAGGAATGTCCTTGGGGCTTCATTCAAATCTGTTCCCGACAGATTTGAAAGCGACCACAGCGGACATGGCTTATAACCTCGCGCTCTTCGCCTCTGATTCGCTAATGCTCACCAACCGGCTCGGCGGGTCGAGCTGCTCAGCAGCTCTCCTTAGGGTCTGTTACTGTTAACAGGCCCTCACATATGCTATGCTTTTTAGTATGAACAAACCTCCTATTAGTTGTAGCACGCAAGATTTACTGGAAGCTGCCATAGTGCAGAAGCGGCGGTTAGAAATTACCTGTAGTACTGACACCGGTGAACCCATCACTTATCACAAGGTTCTACCCATAGATATCAACAGTCAAAACGGTGTCGAACAGCTGATTGTACTGACCACGGACAACGAAGGTGGTATTTTGAAACTTTCGATTGATACCAGCCAAATCACCGCTTTTTCGGCGCTGGATTCATTAAAACCTCTCATCGAATTTTCAGCCCATTCATCATCACCATGACTTTTGGCTTTTGAACGAACGCTCTAAACTGTTAGAATTTTGCTTTTTGACCCTGTTTTTAACCCATGAAAAAAATTGTTATTATTGCTTTTTTGCTCGTAAGCCAAGTACTTTTTGCAGAAAACAAAGCACCCATTCAATACCACCTTGAAGTCACCGATGCCGCCCATCATTTGGCCGAAGTTTCCGTTATATTTCCACAAGTTCAAACCCGCACCCTGGAGGTTAAACTGCCGGTATGGCGATCGGGTCGGTATGAAATACTTGATTTAAGCAAAGCCATCAGTGATTTTTCTGCCAGCCACAGCAATGGTCAAAAAATTAATTGGGAAAAAACGGACAAAAACACCTGGAAGCTGTTACTTAACCAACCTGGCCCAATCCAAATCAAATACCAAGTCTATGCCAATACCCTAAAACAGCGGGTGATTCACATTGATCCCACTCATGCTTATCTTGATGCCAGCGGCGTGTTTATGTTCGCCCCGGCCTATCGCGATCAACCCCTGAGGGTTTCTTTAGAAGTTCCTGAAGATTGGCGATCTCGTTCAGGTATGGAAAAAATTGGCGAACATCAATTCATCGCCAACGATTATGATCAACTGGTAGATTCACCGATTGAAACTGGAATTCATGAGTATCTGAGTTTTGAAGTTGATGACAAGATTTATGAAATTGTCATTTGGGGTGAAGGCAATCATGACATCAAAGATTTACAAGAAAAAGTCACCTTACTCCATCACGCAGCGAAAAAAATCTGGGGCAGTTTCCCTTTTGACCGTTATTTGTACATTTACCATGCGGGTGATGGCTTGCGTGGTGCCACTGAACATGTCAATTCAACCATCATTCAACAGCAACGTTTCAACTTTAAACCCAGAAAATCCTACCTCAAAGTTCTGGCCACCACAGCACATGAGTTCATCCATACATGGAATGTCAAAGCCTATCGTCCTGCAGGCATCGCTCCTTATGATTACTCCAAAGAAAACTATTCAAAATTATTCTGGATGGCTGAAGGCATCACCAGTTATTATGATGATTTGCTGTTAAGTCGGGCCGAAATTTATGAGCCCAAGGAGTTTTACGAAAAGCTGGCTGAAAACATCCAAAAATACCTGAAAAACCCTGGCAGAAAACAAAAAAGTGTAGCTGACAGCAGTTTTGATACCTGGCTGAAACAAGACCCCCACTTAAACCACAATGAATCAGTCAGCATATATACCGAAGGCAGTTTGGTGGCTTGGCGTTTGGATCAGGAAATCAGAAAACTGACCAACAACAAAGCCAGTTTAGACACCTTACAGAATCTTCTGTACCAGCAACATCACAACATTGACCGAGGTTACCACAAACAGGATGTGTTAAAAATCTTGCAAGACATGACGGGCCATGACTTGAGTGAATTCTGGCAAACCTATGTAGAAGGCACAGAAACCATTGATTTTGATGCATTATTGAATTTTTATGGTTTACAAAGAAGCTTTGATGATGACAACGAAGAAGTCAAATCATGGATTGGGGCTGATTTGAACCTTGATGATCAACTGGTGACCATAAAGACCGTCGATCATGAAAGTCCTGCCTGGTTGGCTGGCCTAACGGCTGGCGACCAAATTTTATCCATTGATGGCATTCAAGTAACAGGTGATGACGTTGCAAAACGCATTGAACAAATGCTACCCGAACAAACTTATCAAATTCATTTTTTCAGTGCCGGACGTTTACAAGAAACCAACTTGAAACCCAAACAAAACCCCTATCCGGAATTCAAAATCAAACCTCTTGAAAAACCCAATCGGCAACAAAAAGCCCGGTACAAAGACTGGGCTGGCATAGAACTGGTTCATTGATTTTGCAATTGCTTTAAAAAATCAGGTAACTCCTGTTCTGCCTGATACTTGGGCTTTTGTAACATTTTCCGCATTTGCTTGAGGGTACGGTAAATGGCCCGGCTGTTGTAACGATTGGCTCCGACTTTTACTGAAACATTCGGGTCTATGTAAAAAGAGTGCTCAATGGTGATTTCTTGGTCTGATCTTGGGGTCAGTAACCATTCTGCTCGCATAGACTTAACTTCAACATGGTCAGGATTGATGTTTTGATTGGGTACATTCTCAACGGCAATCAACCATTGGCCTGTTGCATCCAAAAAGTTAACCTGCGACTTGAGTACCACTTCTCTGTTATTAAAAAAAGGTGGACCCTTGAACACCAGATAAATCGAGTCATCAGCTTGTCTTTGCCCTTCCAAACAACCATAAACCCATTGGTCACAAACGGCAAAATCATTGAGCAAGGCAAATACCATGGCAGCTTTAGCCTGAATGGTGATCACCCCTTTGGTGTGTTTAAATGGCAGGCCGGGTTGCTGTTGTTGATAAACTTTCACCCTGTTCTTGTCCGTTACCAATTCCCAGTCATCGCCCGCTTGTACAACCCAGGCATTGAACCATAAACTCAGCAACAGAATTTTTCTAAAAGCGTCCATAACCAATCATTTAAGCATACAATAGCCACATGGAAGAACAAAAAATCATAGGTATCGCCGGAAACATCGGCGCGGGCAAAACTTCACTGGTGGAGTTTTTAACCAGCACTTACCACATCACGCCCTTTTACGAACCCAATGACAACAACCCCTACCTCGATGATTTTTACCAGGACATGAAACGCTGGGCTTTTCATTCACAACTGTATTTTTTAGCGTCGAAATTTAAAATTCACCAACAACTGGAACAAACACCCGGCGTGGTCATACAAGACCGCACCATCTTTGAAGATGTGGAGATTTTCGCCACGGCCTTACACCAAACACGAAAAATCAACAAGCGTGATTGGCAAACCTACCAAAGTTTCTACGACAGCATCAGAAGTGCCATCAAACCACCTGATTTAATGATTTACCTCAAATGCTCCATTCGCACCACCCGCAAAAGAATCAAGCTGCGAGGGCGTAAAATGGAACAAAACATGCCTTTGAGCTATTTAAAAAGATTGGAAAATTTATACCAGAACTGGATTGCCGGCTACGACAAAAGTAAACTGCTGGTGATAGAAACTGATCGCCTTGACTATGTCAATGACCTGATTGATCAAATTGAATTGATGCAAAGCATCGAGGCTTTGTTACCTAAAAATTTAGCAAGAACATGAATCATATACTCACATATCTCAAAGGCATGCTGATGGGCATAGCTGACCTCGTACCTGGTGTTTCCGGCGGTACCATTGCGCTGATTACCGGCATTTATGAACGTCTTATCAATGCCATTGCTTCAGCCAATTTGGATACTTTGAAACGGCTCTTAAAAGGCAATATAGGACAGGCCTGGCGACAAATTGATGGTTGGTTTTTGCTGGCGGTTTTTGCTGGTATTTTGACTTCAATTTTCCTGTTCGCCAGCCTGCTCAAAATGTTATTCACCGAGCATCCGGTACCGACCTGGTCGTTTTTCTTTGGCCTGATCATCGCTTCGGCTTTGTTGTTGCTGAAGAAAAACTGGGTCAACAAACCATTGATTGGTTTGTTTTTGTTACTTGGCATCGCTCTGGGCTATGTGCTCTCAACACAAAGTTTGGGTTATCTGCCAACCGGATCATTAGGTATTTTATTGGCTGGCATGATTGCCATCAGCGCCATGATTTTACCAGGCATATCTGGTTCATTGATTTTGATTCTGTTGGGCAAATACCAAACCGTGTTGACCGCTGTACATGAGCGTGACTGGTTAACTTTGATGATTTTTGCCGCGGGTTGCATCATCGGATTGATGGTGTTTTCGCGCATTCTTAAGTGGTTATTAAAACACCATCACCATGCCACGTTATATTCCTTGGTTGGCCTGATGCTGGGTACTTTGTTCAAAGTCTGGCCCTGGAAAGCATTGGAATCGAATATATCACCCATGACTCATCCAGACCCACAATGGCTGCTGTCTCTGCTTTTAATGGCCACTGCATCTGTTTTGGTTTGGTTGCTGTTTAAATTGGACAAAAAATAATCCTAAAATAAAATTACACTTGACATCTTAAAAACTACTGTTGTAGTCTATAGGCAATTTAAATGTTTTCGCCCAATGAAAGTTGCCAACACAGAATTAAAAATTTTAGAGACTTTGTGGAAAGAGTCGCCTTTAACTATCGGGCAAATCATCGCCCGTGTCCAGCCAAAAACTGAATGGCATGACAATACCATCAAAACCTTAGTAACCCGCCTTTATAAAAAAGAACTGGTCACTCGAGAAAAAGACGGCAAACAATTCTTTTACACGCCAGCGGTTGAAAAGAGCGCTGTGATCAATGAAGCATCAGAATCCCTTTTGGGTCGGTTTTTTGAAGGCAGACTGTCTCCTTTGGTGGCTCATTTTGCCAAAAATAAAAAACTCACAAAAAAAGAAATTGC
>JAUHXW010000376.1 GCA_030426705.1 Gammaproteobacteria bacterium | reverse complement strand
AGATCCATTGGATGATAATCAGGTGTTTGGGCGATGTGATATTGGATCCGTAGAGGTTCAAAGCCCTGATCTCATTTTTTATTCAGGTTTTGAAAACAGCGCATCTTGATTTTTTTATTGATAAAGCAGGTTATTCATTGACCTGCTTTTCATGCCATTCAACAAATAAGGTGTACAGTGATGTTAGAAGCTGTCTTCGCGGTCTAAAATCCGATTAAATTTGCTGATTAGGTGCTGTAATTGCTGGCGCTCATCATCACTGAGTTTTTTCAGTAGTTCTTCTTCATAGCGCAGTGCGTCAGGGATGACGGCTCGCATCAAATAGCGACCACGTTCGCTCAACTCATAGTTTTTAGCCCGGGCATCCAACGGATGGGTGGCTTGATTGAGGTATTTCTTTTGTACCAATGACTTCAATGTGCGGCTGATGCGCACTTTGTCCATCTGTGACAACTGAGCAATTTTCTTGGCAGTGATGTCAGGATTTTTATACAGAATAACCAAGACCCGCCATTGAGAAATATTGATGCCGAATTGGTCCTGATAATGTTCAGCAATACCCTTGGATATTTTTAAACTCAGGACAGACAATTGGTAAGGTAAGAAGTCATTCAGTTCCATGGCAATATTCTAACGGACATTTAGTTTCAAATGAAACAAAAAATAGTTTCAAATGAAACTAAAACACTTTAAAATACATTTTTTTCTCTGGAGACAATAGATGTCAGTCACAATCAATGGTTTTGGCTTTATTGAATTTGCCGCCAACAACAATGCAGCTGCATTGCATCAATTATTCAGACAAATGGGTTTTGTTGCGGTGAAAACCCACAAGAATTTACCCATTACTTTATACCGTCAAAATGGTATCGATTTGTTTATCAACGAATCAATCAATGGCTTTGCCCATGATTTCAGTGATGCACACGGTCCTTGCGCCTGTGGTTTTTCCATCTTTTTTGATGATGCTGAAAAAGCTTTGGAACATACCTTAAAAGGTGGTTCTGAGCCATTGACAGTCAATAATGGTTTGAACTTTCCTGCCATCAAAGGCATTGGTGATGCCGCCTTGTACTTATTAACTCCAGAAAGTTATGCCGATGTTTTGGTTGCAGAATTTGATGACATCGCAGGTGCCAATCAAAACCCAACTGGTTTTGGCTTAACCTTTATTGATCATCTGACCCACAATGTGTATTTTGGTAACATGGAAAAATGGAGTAAGTACTATGAAGACTTATTCAATTTTTCTGAAATCAGGTATTTTGATATCAAAGGAGCCAAAACAGGTCTGGTTTCTAAAGCCATGACCAGCCCCAATGGTTCGGTAAAAATCCCTCTGAATGAATCTGCGGATCCTAAATCACAAATCAATGAATATTTAGACGAATACAAAGGTGAGGGCATTCAACACATTGCCTTATTCACGGATAATATCTATGAATCTGTGGAATCTATGCGAGCCTGCGGTATGCAGTTTCTTGAGACCCCAGAGGCATACTACAGCATCATTGATCGACGTGTGCCTGAACATGAAGAAGATGTAGAGCGCATGAAGAAAAACCATATATTGATTGATGCCGATCAGGAAACAGGTAAACAACAATTGCTACAAATCTTCACCCAAACCAACATTGGTCCGATTTTCTTTGAGATCATTCAACGCAAAGGCAATGAAGGCTTTGGTGAAGGCAATTTCCAGGCCTTGTTTGAGTCCATTGAACTGGAACAACAACGTCGCGGATACCTGTAGGTTATAAATAAGCGGAGCATAATCATGAATGGTAAATGGTTTAACTTTTACAAAAAGCAAGGCAAGGTCGCTAAACAAGCGCACTTTGGCTTTCCCAAAGACAGTTATGAACGGGAAATGGGTAAAGAAGGATTCTTTGGGCCAGTGACTCATTTTTACCACCAGCACAAACACACTGGTTGGACTGATTTTGAGGGTGATAATCGACCGCGTGCTTTTGATACCAATAACTTCGACAGTTTCCAGACGACGCCCTGGGATGCACATGTACTGATGAAAAATAACAGTGTCAAAATTCGCATGCTGAAGCTGGACAAGAGTATGTCTGATTTGGTACGCAATGCCGATGGTGATGACTTGCTGTTTTTCCACAAAGGCACCGCCGATTTGTTTTGCGATTTTGGACACTTGGTCATCAAAGAAGGTGATTATTTAATGCTTCCCAAGGGCACCATGTGGCGTTTGCAAGTGAGTAACCCTTGCGAAATTTTGATGATTGAATCGACCAATGGTCATTATCAATTGCCTGATAAAGGATTGTTGGGACCCAATGCCATAGTCGATGCTGCGGTTTATCGAACGCCAGAAATTGATGATGCATTCCAAGCACAATACAGTGACTCAGAAACAACCGTTCAGGTTAAAAGGCTACAAAAGATATCAACCATCAAGTATCCATTTAATCCATTAGACGCCATTGGCTGGCAAGGCGATTTGATGCCGGTGGCGTTAAACTGGCGTGATATTTCACCTGTAATGAGCCATCGTTTTCATGTGCCACCTTCAGCGCACACAACCTTTTTGGGCAATCGATTTGTGGTTTGCACCTTTGTACCCAGGTTGTTTGAAACCGATCCAGAGGCTCTGAAAG
>JAUHXW010000050.1 GCA_030426705.1 Gammaproteobacteria bacterium | reverse complement strand
GAAACCATTGATGTCATTGCAGAAAATTACAACATCAGCCGCGGTATTTATCGGGACTTTCCCACTCAATATTCCGGCGCCTGGATGACTCAGAAAAGTGTGGGTTTTGAAGTTTTGTCGGTAACAAGAAATGGACAAACAGAACCGTTTCATACCGAAGAAATGAGCAATGGCGTTCGAATTTATATCGGTTCAGCCAATATATATTTACCCAAAGGTCCGCATCAATACCAAATCAAATACACAACCAATAAACAACTGGGCTATTTCGAAGGGTATGATGAGTTTTACTGGAATGTCACCGGTAATGGCTGGATGTTTCCGATTCTGAAAGCATCAACTCACATTCAGTTGCCCGAAAACGGTCACCAACAAGTGACCGATCAACATGCCTGGACCGGCTATCAGGGACAACAAGAGCAGCATTATAAAATTAAAAATAACGACGAGGGTGTTGGTTTTGTAACCACACAAAAGCTGGAACCTTATCAGGGATTGACCATTGGTATTCAGTTCCCCAAAGGCATTGTTAATCCAGAGCCTTTTGATTTGGCTGTTTTTTTGGCCGATAACCTGTTGTGGCTGTTTTCTGGTTTGTTGTTTTTATTTTATCTTGGGTTTTATTTTTCGGCTTGGTATCGTTTTGGCCGTGATCCTGAAAAAGGCGTGTTGGTCGCCCGGTTTTACCCACCCAAAGGGCTTTCACCAGCCGCAGTTCACTACATTGCCAATGAACAAACCAACAGCCACACCCTCACGGCTGCTTTACTCAGTCTGGCAACCAAGGGATATATTTCAATTGTTCAACTCAAAAAGCAATATCGACTTAAATTACACAAACCCAAAAACACACCCGCCTTGTCCAAAGGTGAAAAGGCGCTCAAAGCGCGTTTGTTTCCTGGACGCAGCCAACAACTGATCATCACCAAAAAATACAACAGAACTTTAAATACGGGCAAAGGCAAATTATTTTCAACGCTCAAAGACGAGTATCAAAAAAAATGTTTTGTTGATAACCGCATGTATATGTTGTGGGGTTGGCTGATCAGTCTGGTGGTGTTGTTTGTCGGTACATTGCTGCTTTATCAACAAAATCTGACCACCACCGATTTGTTGATTTTAATCATATCAGCTGGCATTGGCCTGGTTATGGCTTTGGTGTTTTTAATGGCCGCACCGATTTTGGCCAGTTTAATCATCTTGGGTTTATTGGCTTCATCTTATCTTGAGTTGTTCCAGTTCATGGTTGATCATCAAGTGTGGATTTATTTTGTGTTGTTTGTATTGGGTTTGAATATGCTGTTTACCTTTTTACTGCGGGCTCCCACACCTTTTGGCCGACACATCAAGGATGAAATAGATGGCTTGAAACTGTATATGAAATCAGCCGAAGAAGACCGCTTGGATCTCTTGAACCCGCCTGACAAAACCATCGAATACTACGAACAATTACTGCCCTATGCGATTGCGCTGGGCTTGGAAAACCAATGGTCTGAAAAATTTGCTGCTGTCATCAATGTGCAAACCCCTGATTCGGCTTCATCAACTACCAGCTATCAACCCAATTGGTATCAAAACCAAGACAACGACAACGATTTCAGCGACTTTTCTGCCAGTCACATCAGCCATTCTTTACGCAAAACCGTATCTGCCGCATCCGTGATCCCCAGCGCCAGCCGCAGCTCGTCTTCCGGCTCTTATTCTTCCAGCAGTTCAGGTTCATCATCAAGCAGCTACTCCTCTTCAAGCAGCAGCGGCTCATCTGGCGGCGGAGGTGGTGGCGGTGGTGGCGGTGGCTGGTAGGTTCTATGGACCGTTAATTACAAATTGGTGATTTTCGACTCCTCATACCGGCGCAGGCCCACTACTGTCCGGTAAAATTTACTTTGTCAGCATATAACACTCTCATGATATGCTTTTGCCCATCATTCGTAAAAATGAAGACTTATAAACAATAATTATTCAACTGCAAGCTTAATTGACTGTACCTGTCACGTCGTCCTCGTGCTTGACACGGGGACCCATTTTTAAAGATGCTTACAAAATGATGGTTGCTTAAATTACTGAAAACATTGAAAAGGAGAAATGTTAAATTCTTTTTGGGTGACATGCAAATTGATGTTCTCAAAACTATTTAAAGGCTGTTTACAAGGGATCCCCGAATCAAGTTCGAGGATGACGGTAAGGGAGATTTATTTTAAACGGACAGTAGTGAGCGCAGGCCGGTATGACGATTAGGTTTTGAATGCCGGTATTTAATGTGTTATTTCAGTACGCTTGCTTCAAAACAATTTTTACCAAATACAAATGAGCCTTCCATTTGGTGATTCAATCAGGTGAATACACCATACCCGGCGCATCATCGGCTCTTTTGACAAAGCCTCTTTTTTGGTAATAATCCACTTTCCCTTTGGCAGAGAACAGTTGAATGGAGCGGATATTGGCTTGCTCACACGCTTGCAAACAATGATCCAGTAAGCGGCTACCAATGCCTTTTTTTGAAAATCAGGGTGGACAATTAAATCATATATCATGGCATACAACACGCCATCAGCAACCACACGTCCTACACCAACCAGCTGCTTATCCTGGTAAGCGCAAATCATATACCAGCTCTGCTCAATGGCCTTTTGCAATTCGGCTTGATTGGCCTGATAGCTTTTATTCCAGCCGGTGGTGTTGAACAGTTGAAAAAAATCACCAGCGTCCGGTATATGTTGTTGGAAAACCACCTTAGCCATCACAACCAACGCCTGACCTGTTGACAATATAACTGATATTCATCACCAAATAACTGGCTCAATGCACGCTCTTCAGGCTTGATTTGAAATTGGTTCATGCACCACACAAACAAAGGCAGTATCACCACAGTCAGCGGGTTAGATAATTTGATTGTATAAGCCAGTAAAATCATCAAAAAACCCAAATACATCGGGTTCCTGGTGTAAGCATAAATTCCGGTGGTCACTACCGATGAGGCCTTTTCTGGCCTGGTTGGGTCTACCGTAGTTTTGGCCATGCGAAAACTGATGGCGCCGGCCGCAATTAAAATCAAAGCGATTGAAAACACGCCCATAGCTGCTACTTGATGCCATAACCAAGCTTGCCGAAACTGTGGTAACCAATCATCAAGCAACCACATCAACCCTAAAAACAACACCATCAATAAAGCCGGTGGTATTTTTAATTCCAGGGCATTCACCGGTTTTGCACTTGTTCAATCAGATTCAGAAGTTTTTCTGAAGGCTTGACCTTTTGTCCGGTGTGATAATCTACCATCACAATACGTCCGTTGCCAATCGAAGTTATGGTTTGCTGTTGTAAACTGTAAATGCCATATTGCATCAAGAACCCATAGGGCTGATTTTCCAGCACGCTGGCACCAACAATAACGGTATCGGGAAACTTCAAAGGCCGTTTAAAGCGACAGGATGTTTCCGCCAAAATAGGGCCTAAACCTTCCTTTTGCATGTCCTCCATCACCCCAACTTCATTGAAATAAGCGAGCCTTGCTGTTTCAAAATACTTGAAATACACCGTGTTATTTACATGTCCAAAAGCATCCATCTCACCCCACTGTACCGGCAGTTCAACATGCACCGGAAAGGCCTGGTCAAAATCTTGTTTAGTTTTCATTGTTGGTTATCATCTGTTTTGAGTGGGGAAATCGATTATACAATGAAAGGTGCGCCTGTAAGGAAAACTCATCGTCTCGGTTTGGGTAGTCCGCTATCCAGTTGAGCAACATATCCAAATTCGCATCTTGAGCTGCCTTGCTTTCATATTTATGAGGTTCCCAGGGCCGATTGCGAGCATTGCTTTGGCAAAGGCTCACTGGCAAATTCATAAATATCGCTTGATTCGCATATTCAGCTGCATAAGCCAACAAGTCTGAGTAACAGCCCTCAATTACCCAGTTTTTATGGGTGTTTATAAAGGCATCGATGGCCTGTTCTGATTCTTCCAATGGTTTTCTACTTGGTGGATTGGTCGGCAACCAAGCCAATGTATCTAAATCAAGGTGAGCCAAATCCAATTGTTGTTTAAGTTTTCGGGCAAGTGTGGACTTTCCTGAACCAGAGTTGCCAAAAATAATATACCGATGAGAAGACATGTTTGTTATATCTTAAAAGATAAAGTTAAGGTCTTTGCTATTATAACCGCCAATCAAATTTGATCCGCAATGGTCTTAGTCAAACCACTCTGAACTTTTCCGGTATGCAAAGTGGTTTTCTTGATTTATAAATGATGTTTTTCGGTCCATTTTAGCAGCGGTTCCAACACACTCAAGGCAGATTTACCAAAATCCGTTGCCTGGTATACAACTGCGATGGGTCGTTCAGACAGAACGGTTCTTTTGACCATTTTTTGGGCTTCTAATTCTTTAAGTCTTTGATCAACCATTTTTTTACTGGCACCACCAATCATTCTGGCCAAATCGTTGAACCTGACCGGCTGATCTTTCAGATGCCATAAAATCGATGCCTTCCATTTTGCTCCCAAAAGTCGCATGCCACGCTCTATGGGACATGGTTCTAAACAAGGTTCCAAAACTTTTTTTCTACCCTTAGTATCTGATTTTATTAAACTTTTCATAAGTTTACTTTAGGTTACTAAACAGTAACTGGTTGAATAATGTATATAGGTAACCATAATATACCACAATTTCGAACCTTTAAAACAATAATGAAAAATATATTGATTATTCATGCCCATAACCCATCTGACTTTTCCAAAGGCGAACTCAATACCCACATGACAACCCTGATTGAACAGTGGTTTAATCAACAGGGTCATGATGTAGAAATCACACATTCTGCTCAAAACTATGACGTTGCCGAAGAATTGGAAAAACACCAAAAAGCGGATCTGGTGGTTCTACAAACACCCGTCAATTGGATGGGCGTTCCCTGGAGTTATAAAAAATACATGGATGAAGTTTATACGGCAGGCATGGGTGGTGCACTGTGCCTGGGTGATGGTCGTTCTGGTTCAGAGGACAACCACATGTATGGCTCAAGTGGCACCTTGAAAAAAACCCATTATATGTTGTCATTAACTTTTAATGCGCCTGAAGTGGCCTTTGAAAACAAAGATGCTTTTTTATTCACGGGTAAATCGGTTGATGATTTATTTTACCCCATGCACATGAACTTTAAGTTTTTTGGCATGAACGCCTTACCTACTTTTGCCTGTTTTGATGTACTCAAAAACCCACAAATCAAAGCAGATGAAGCAAGACTGATAGCCCACCTCAATCAACACGTTTTACCCAAATTAAAAGGAGAATAACCATGACTCAAAAATTAGCCGCTGGTGATTTGTTCCCGAAATTGAAAGTGACATCTGAACAAGGTGATACCATTGTTCTGGGTGAACCGCTAACTGACGCCGATTGGCAGGCGGTTTTTGTTTACCGTGGCAAACACTGCCCCTTGTGTACCAAATACCTCAACCAAATATCAGAGTTACAGCAGGATTTCTTGGCTGCTGGCGTAGAAATCATCGCTGTTTCAGCTGATTCAAAAACACAATTGGCCGAACACCGTAAAAAACTGACTGTGGCTTTTCCTTTGGCATATGGCTTGAACATTGAACAAATGCAACAACTGGGTTTGTATTTGTCTGATCCGCGATCACCTCAAGAAACCGATCATGTTTTTGCTGAACCTGGGTTGTTTGTGGTTAACGAAAAAGGCCAGTTGCATGTGGTCGATATTTCAAACAACCCTTTTGTCAGGCCGGAGCTTCAATCTTTGTTGAATGGCCTTAAATGGATCCGAGACCCAGATAACAACTACCCCATTCGAGGAATGCATGCATCATAGCTTCCCCCAGCTTAACCATACGGTCATGCAAACTTGGCATTGCATGGCCTTTTAATGGCTAAAGTTGCTGAGAAATGTCCTTGGTTAAGTCAGATTTGACTTGACCTGTGTGCAAAGTGGTTTTCTTTTCAAACAGCATGATGGTGCATTCATGCTCAGCAACTGGCTTATGCAACACCCCTTTGGGCACCACATATATTTCACCTTGTTTTAAAGAGACTGACTCAGCTTTCATTGCTATGGTCAGCTCACCTTCAAGGACCATAAAAAACTCGTCTTCCTCATGGTCATGCCAGGTGAATTCGCCCTTGACCTTAGCAATTTTTACATAGCAATCATCCACCTCACCAACCACTTTGGGAGACCAGTATTCGGTGATGTTTTGAGCTTTTTCTAAAAGGTTAATCGTCTGGTTTTTCATGGGTTCTCAAACCTGCCTTCTGCTTCCATATCAACTGCTATTGATTCAATACGATTAAGTCGACGTTTGGCAACAGATAGTGCAGTAAAAAAGAATATAGGAACCAGGAAATATAAAAAAGGTTTGTAGCCAAAATAGTAAACACAGCCCACATGCACGGCACTTGCAACAATTCCTACAACCACACGATGCTCTATTCGATACACACGACCCGTAAATTGTGCGGCCAAGCCAATTATTACAGGCGGTATTAACAGAAAAACATAAAGGATTGCTCCCATTTGGGTAAAAAAAGCATAGGTTGCAATAGCAGGTATTGCGCCCATCAAAGCCCCTATTGCTGCACCAACTGGCGATGCTGCTTTTTTTAGTGCTTCATGGGTTTGCTGGAGTTCTGGTTGACTGTATTGCATCAATGATTCTTGGCTCAAAAGTAGATTATAGTCTACGATTCTGAGTTTTCACATAGACTCTGAATGACATCAAAGCAAATTTAATTTCCACCTTTTTAGAACTTGATATGTATTCGGAGTTCAAAACCTATACAATAAAAACCCAAACAGGAGTTTTCAAATGTCACGTCGAGCTATCTATTCCATGCTTCTATTGTTTTTTTCATTAATTTCTTTTGCACAAAATGAAGTCAATGAACCCAGCTCAAACATGGTCACCTTTTCAGTCCAACCTGAATCCCAAGTTCAGTCCAATATCGAAATCAAACAATTACATATCAACACGGAAATACATGGTAATTTGGCTGAAACTCGTATGGACATTACCTTTTATAACCCCAATGATCGTGACATTGCCGCAGATTTCAGTTTTCCTGTACCTAATCAAGGCATGATTTCAGCTTATGCCCTGGATGTTAATGGCATCATGGTTGATGGTGTGGCAGTAGAAAAACAAAGGGCACGAGTCACTTTTGAGAAAATTGTCAGACAGGGCATTGATCCTGGCCTGGTCGAAAAACTCGATGGAAATGCGTTCAAAACACGTATATTTCCTTTGCCCTCAAAACAGTCTCGCAGAGTTCAGATCAGTTATGTGTCCATATTGCCAAAAACGAAAACCGGTTATCACTACCAGATTCCACTGGTTACCAAACAACAAGTTACTGATTTTGAATTAAATATCCAGGTCATGAACAGTGCTGATAAACCATTGATTTCCAGTGCCGCTATTGATGGCTTGTCTTTCCAAAGCTGGCAGAATGCCTTCATCAGTAATTACAAAAAAGACCAGTTAGTGCTCGATCAAAGCATTCAGGTGGTGATCCCCAAAGTTAAAGACACAGATGTGCTGATCGGTAAAAATTCACACCAACAATTTCACTTTGCCATTAACCCACAGATAGATTTTAAACCACCTTATTTCAAAAATACGTCACTAAACCACATTCAATTGGTTTGGGATGCTTCGCATTCACGGAACAACAGCCAACATTTATTGGCTTTTAACTTACTTGATGCATTTTTCAAACAACATAAAGATGTGAAGGTTGAGCTTAGTTGGTTAAGAAACACCTTGACTCCTGCTGAAACATTTTCCATCAAAGGTGGTCATTGGTCTGAACTTAAAAAACAATTGCAACAAGTTAACTATGATGGCGCTACCAATCTTTCGGCATTGAACCAGTTACCTAACAGCAAGGGTAATGAAGCCATCCTACTTTTCACCGATGGATTGCATAGTTTCGATGAAAAAAACCAAGTAATTACCAAAAGAAAGCTGTATGTTTTTTCCCCTGATTCAACTAATAACCACCAATACAATCAACAAATGGTCAAGCAAAGTGGTGGTAAGGCTTACCAGCTCACTCATGATACCGATTGGCAACGTGTCGTAGAAAATTTACACCTTACCAAACCAGTTTTAACACATATTGAGGTGGTCAAAGGGCAGGTCAGCGATTTGCCTTCCGTTCCTCTGACTTTTGAGTCCAATCAAACCCAACCCATCACAGGCCAATTACTCAGCAAGAAAGCTCGATTACAGTTGCATTTCCAACATTATGGTACAGCGTATAAGTCATTAATTGATTTAAAACAGCACAAAGCTTTTGACAGTTCCATATTTGAATTGGTGTCCGTACAGCAAAAACTGAATGAATTGCAAATTGACAGTGAAAGCAATAAAAAACAAATCATCCAGTTGAGTCAACAGTATGGTTTAGTCAGTGATCACACTTCTTTGTTGGTGCTGGAAGAGTTGGATCAATACCTTGATCACCAAATAGCACCACCCAAATCATTGCCCGAAATGCGTCAAGCATATTTAATTGAAATGGAACGCCTTCATAAGGACGCTCAAGGAAGTCAGGATGAAAAAATTAATAATGTGTTGGCCATGTGGGAAACACGAAAGTCTTGGTGGAATAAAACATTCACCCCAAGCAAACCTAAGGTAGACATACAAGGTGTCACTGCCAACCAAGATGAAACCCGAACAGCACCTGAACCACCCCGAATGTCTGTAAACACAACAGAAGATGATCAAGATGAACTTGAGGAACAAGGTCGGGTCACGGTCACGGGATCCAGAATCGACAGCTCAGACTTTGCGGATAATGATACTGAGTCCAGTGGTCCTAAAGTACAAATCAGTGCATGGAACCCTTCAACCCCATACCTGACCAAGCTCAAAAGCGTTGATAAAAATCTACAAATTCCAACCTATTACCAACTCAAGGAAGACCACGTTTCTTCACCAGCTTTTTATTTTGATTGTGCTAATTTTTTCTTCGAACAGCAACAACCCGCCTTTGGATTACAAGTACTGTCTAACATCGCTGAGTTAAAAACCCGTGATGCCCGTTTGCTCAGAATCATGGCCATGAAACTCTTACAACACCGATATTTGGATTTAAGCACAGAAGTTTACCGTCAGGTTTTGTCCTTGAGGCCCGAGGAACCCCAATCATACCGTGACTTAGGACTGGCATTAATGCGACGAGGAGATCAACAAGAAAAGAACAAAGCACGTGAGGATTATCAACAGGCCTTGAAGTATCTGTACAAGGTCATTACTGAACCATGGGATCGTTTTGCAGGTATCGAAGTAACTGCTTTGATGGAGCTTAATCGATTGCTTCCTAAGCTTAAGGCATTGAAAATTGACGCCAGTTTTATAGATCCGCGTTTAATGGCATTGTTGGATGTCGATTTACGCATCACACTGAGTTGGGATACAGACATGACGGACATTGACTTGTGGGTCATCGAACCCAGTAAAGAAAAAGTCAGTTATGACAATACCTTGTCTCAAGCTGGAGGCAAATTTCATGAGGACTTTACCGAAGGGTACGGCCCCGAAGAATATTTAATCAAAAAAGCACCCAGAGGCGAGTACACCATAAAAGTTCATTTCTACGGAAACAATTCACCAGAGCTCAGTGGTCCAACGACCTTGTATGTGGATATTTTTACCCATTATGGGCGTAGCAACGAAAGCAAACAAACACTAAGTGTCCGCCTCGAAAAAGCAGAGGATGATTATTTGGTGGGTAAAATAACCTTTTAAGCTACTATAACTTTACCAACACCTCAAAACCACCATAAATGATTCTTTGAGCATCAAAAGGCATGGGGTTATTTTCTTGTGAACAACGTGGGTCGGCCATCACTTTCGGCATGGCTTCATCGCGCACGTCTTTGGAAGGCCAGACCACCCAGGAAAACACCACGGTTTCATCGTCTTTGCATTTGACCGCCATGGGCATGGATGTTATTTTGCCATCAGGTACGTCATCGCCCCAGCACTCGATGAATTGTAAGGCACCGAATTCTTTGAACACTTCACCGGCCATGGTGGCATGTTGGCGGTATTGTTCCTTGTTTTTGGTGGGTACCGCTGCCACAAAACCATCTACATAACTCATGATGTTATTGTTGCGAATGCAGGCCAATCATATTTTTTTCAGTGTCTACCACCAAACAAATATAGCCATATTCGCCGACTTGCATTTTATTCTGATGAATACTGCCACCATTGGCCTCTACCCTTTCAGCTGTTTTTCCACAATCTTCACAACTGAAATAGACCAAAGTTCCTCCACCACCTGAGGGTACGCCTTCAACTTTAATCAAGGCGCCAGATGAACCATAACTTTCCATGTCCTGATCAAAGCCATACATTTCAATATTGGCATCAGGTATTTCAATGGGACTGAGTTGGACCTGGAAAACCGCTTCATAGAATTTTTTGGCACGGGGCATATCCTGAACATACAGTTCAAACCAACCAATTGGATTTTGCTTACTCATAGGAAACTCCTGTTAATTTTCAATCTATGATTTTATCACAGCTTTATTGGTTGGCCTTTAACTGCATATCAACTACGTTTATTCCACTGTCGTGTTGTGTCTTGTGGATTATTTTAAATCCATGCTTTTGATACAATGCAATGGCTGGTTTATTGGCTTGTGCAGTGGATACCATTACTTTTTTTGCTGTTGATTGTTTGATGAGGTTCGTTAAAAGCGCTGAGCCACAACCTCTGCCAAAATATTGTGGATGCACAACCAGTGAATGAATTTCTAAAGTATTAACCTCTTTTTCAGAAAACTCAATGACTCCGATTAGTTTGTTGTTGTTTTGTAATCCATAAAAGGTGGTTTTTGCCGACTTGATAGCTTCGATGGAACGAAACAAAGGAGGAAAAGATTTTACACCAATTAAATCGGCTTCAACCTGGTAGGCCAGTTGCATCACGGTGTAGATGGCTTCGGCATTTTGTGGATGGTTGTGTGATATTTTCAACACCTTCAAAACACACCACCTTGTAGGCCACCGGTATGAATAATCACAGGTTTGTCTTTGTCTGTGATGACACCGTTTTTGATCAATTGAGCCAATGCATAAAAGGATTTGCTGTTGTAAATTTTATCAAGTGAAAAGCCATGTTTTTGCTTGAATGCTATGGCAAAACTTTCGAGTTCCGGGGTACTTTTGGCATAACCCCCACAATGAAAATCAGGTAATATTTGCCAATTTACGGTTGATTCTTGCTCTCCAAGCCATTGATTGATATCACTTTTTACAGACTGTAAGCCTTTCAATACAGCCACACCATAAACTTTACAGTGCCAACTTTGGTCATGTACACCTTTGATTAAACCAGCCAAAGTACCGCCCGTGCCAACTGGGCAGATTAAATGGCTTATATCTGATATTACCTCTGGCAAATCAGCCAACAGTTCTGCCATGCCCTTGACCGCAGCAGCATTGCTACCACCTTCGGGAACCACAAATAGATCAGAAGTTTGCTCAAGCAAAGTTTTTACCGTTGGGCCTTGTTGTTTCAAACGGTATTCCGTTCTGCTAACAAATACCAACTGCATGCCATATTGTTGGCATTGGTACAATGTTTCTGACCAGATGGCCTGATTGTTTTCCAGTTCATCACCTCGCACCACGCCGATTGAATCAAAACCCAATTGCTGTGCGGCAAAAGCGGTGGCCACCAGATGGTTTGAATAAGCACCTCCGAAGGTTAAAATGGTTTTGGCCTTGTGTTCCCACGCGCCTATCAAGTTGTATTTAAGCTTACGCAGTTTATTGCCCTGCACGACAGGGTGGTTCAAATCTTCACGCACTACAGTGACCTCAACGCCTAATAAGTCAATGGTTTCACATTTCACTTGATTGGATTGTTGAAAAAAAGCGGCGATATCTGTTGTTGCAGCGGTCATTGGTGTCTCGCCTGACGGCTGTTTTGCGCGCCACTTTTACTGGCTTTCTGATGGTGCAACAGTTTACTCAAATGACCTTTTTCACCACATCGGTCGAAGTCTTGTTGCAAGGCAGCAAACAGTTCATCTTGATCAATCGATAATACTTCAGGAACCAGCTGAAAAATCAACACAAACTGTCTACGCAAAGCGATTTTCCAGGTACTGCTTTCATGAGCAAACAAAGCATCGGTATATGCCAAAAACCGTGCAAAAGGCGCATCACCCATAATCAACGGCAGGGTGTTTTTGAAGCGACCCTGATTACCAAAGATGTCCCAATAGCGGGCAAACCGACCGACCCTTTGCAATTCCTCAAAGCTGATGTCCCGGGTTTGTAACACGGTATAAGGCGGCGCCGGGCTGTACTTCATTTGGTATTCAACTGTGTGTCGGTTGATGGGTGCGCCACGCAATCTTTTTAAAATACCCAGCTGAATTTCCTGAGGACCCAGCGCATACAGCTGATCAAAACTTTGCGCAAAACCGTTTAAAGTGTCACCGGGCAAACCAAAAATCAAATCAGCGTGGATGTGTGCTTCGGTGTTTTGGCGCAACCAAAGCAGGTTTTCTTTGGTTTGTTCATTGTCCTGACGGCGACTGATCAAGGCCTGCACCTCAGGGTCAAACGTTTGTACTCCCACTTCAAATTGCAAACTGCCAGCCGGAAACTGTACCAGCAATGCTTTCAAGGCAGCCGGCAAACGATCTGGAATCACCTCAAAATGCACCATCAAACCTTTACTGTTTTCGGCATCCATGCGATCAAGAAAAAACTGCAAAATGGCCGAAGAATGGGCAATTTTCAGGTTAAAAGTGCGATCGATAAACTTGAAATTTCGAGCGCCTTGCTGATACAGCCGGTCCATTTCTGATAAAAAACGATCCAGCGTAAAGGTTTTTGAAGTACGATCCAGCGAGGATAAACAAAACTCGCACTTAAAAGGACAACCACGCGAAGCTTCCACATAAATGATGCGATTACGCAAATCTTCAGCGTTGTAGTGCTCGTAGGGCATGGTGAGCTCTTCGAGCGCATTGGGTATGCCAGCAATCACCTTTTCTGATGGTTTTTTATCCTGCAACAACTGCTCACATAGGGCTTTGAAACTGCTTTCACCAGGTCCTTTGATCACATAATCAACCATCTCGACGATGTCCGGTTGATCAGGAATGTGGCTGACTTCAGGCCCACCCAGAACCAAGGTGATATCAGGTTTAATGGTTTTTAGCAGTTTAACCACTTCGGTGGTTTCCACCACATTCCAGATATACACGCTGAAAGCAATCACCTTTGGTGACAAAGACAATAATTTTTCCGTGATGTCTATCGCCCGATCATGAA
>JAUHXW010000049.1 GCA_030426705.1 Gammaproteobacteria bacterium | reverse complement strand
GATGATGGTCGAATACCATGATCAGTCTGGTGAAGTATATCGCAGGGTTGAAGTGGTTGAAGTGGCCGATGTGCAAGGTCATCCTACTGTGATGAAATCCAAAGTGTCGAATTTGAAAACTGAAGGATATACACTGCTGGAATTCAGAAGACCAGCTTATGATTTGGGTATGGAAGAAGATGTGTTTACGGTGAGATCCTTACGTAATCCACCTAAAAACTGGTTGAGTGGTCAATGAAAAAGACTACCCCCATCACCGTCATTACCCGACTTGATCGGGTAATCCAGAGCGGAGCGGGTTCGAACGAAGTTCGAAAACAAAACTTGAGTCCTCGCTCATCTGAGAGGTTACTTAATTTGACTTGGTTAATCTGTTTAGGCCTTTTGCTGTCTTTTAACCTGATGGCACAAGATAACAAGGATGAATGGCCGGAAGACGATGATTGGGGCGATGATTGGGATGTGGCAGAATCGCCTTGGTCACAATCTGGCTTTTTGGAAGGTGCTTATGGTACCAGAATAGACAATGATCGTTTGTTTTCAAACCAAACCACTTTGAGTGAATTGCGCTGGCATCAGCAGTTTCAGTATTCCGATGATAAAGTTGATTTCAACTGGACTTATGATGTTTGGGTGGATGAGCTTGAAGAGGATTTGCAATTTGATTTGCGTGAATTGAACTTCAGGTTTTCATTGTTCGGTCAAACCGATGTGGTTTTGGGGCGACAAATCAGTACCTGGGGAACTGGAGACTTGTTGTTCATTAACGACATGTTCCCCAAGGACTGGCAATCATTTTTCAGTGGGCGTGATGATAATTACCTGAAAGCGCCAGCCGATGCTTTGCGTTTTACCAGTTATTTCAAACCCGTGAACGTCGATGTGGTAATCACTCCGAGGGCTGAGCCAGATCGTTTTATCAATGGTGAGCGCTTTGCCTTGTTTTCACCCTTTGCTCAAGGGCATGTTGGTGGTTTTGAAGCCATCAATCCCCGAAACCCACATGACCCGGAATACGCCATTCGTTTGTTTAAAAATTACAAGGGGCATCAAATGGCCTTGTATGGTTATCATGGCATAGATAAATCTCCTACGGGCGTAGATGCAAACTTTCTGCCTTATTTCCCGAAGAAAAATGTATTTGGTGCCAGCTTTCAAAGCACCCTGGGTCAAGGCTTGTACAACATAGAAGTGGGTTATCACCAGGCTTTGGATGACAAACAGGGCAACAATCCATTGGTTCCTAACTCACAATGGCGCTTCTTGGTGGGTTATGAGCGAGAGCTGATCAAAAAACTCAATTGGGGGACGCAATATTATGTTGAACACACCGTTGATTACGATGCGTTTATTGCCAATTCATTTTCACCGAATACATAAGTGGACAAGAACCGCCAGGTTTGGACCAATCGCCTGACTTATCAAGCCATGCAGGATAAACTCACCTGGTCATTGTTTATGTTTTATTCGCCTACGGATGAGGACAGCTATTGGCGCCCATCGGTGAATTACCGTCACAACGATCAGTGGCAATTCACCTTCGGTGGTAATGTATTTACCGGCAAGGATGACCATACCTTCTTTGGACAGTTCGAAGAAGGAAGCAATCTATACGCGCGTATCAGGTTTCAATATTAATCATTATTTTGGGGTGTTGACTTTTACATTGAAAGGAATGCCGTAATCCGAGCTGGAGCGGTAAGCTAAAGCCCCAGGGCATGCCTTATTTTTTATCAGTTGTGTAACAACTCTCCGGATTAATCTGTTCCGGATTACTGTCTTTATATTTGCTGTAAATATACATTGCCAGCTCATAGATTTTGTCATATTCATTGCTGACTTTGAGTTGGATGGCCTGGTATTTGGGATCCAGAAAATCATTAAGGGGCGTTTTCGATTGGGTGGCTTTTGACAAACACTGCAGTTGTTGACGATAACGTTCCTGCTTATCCGCGACAACTTCAAGAAACTTGGTTCGTCCTCTGCTTTCATGGATGCCCATCAGCATGGCATAACCTAAGCCTTTAGCATTCAGACTGTTACTGTGGTTGATTAATACTTGGGTGATGGCAGCGCACTGCTCGAGAAATGCCTGGTTGGTTTTACACAGTCGATAGAGCGGTTCCATTTGCGGTGGGCTGTAAAGCATGGCATATGACATCTTTATCGCAGTTGTGATGAATTGTTTGATGCGTTGTTGCTGTTGTTGGGCGTCCAGTTGTTGTAGTGCGTCGTTGAAATTAGAATCTTCAATCATGGCTTGAATATAATTGGGCGGTAATGGATTTTCCTCGATGTAGGCATCAATTTTTTCATTAAATTCTTCTGTGATGTAATGGGTGTATTGATTGCTTTTTGAGAGTGCCATCAATTGCAGTGTTTGACTGACTAATTCTGAGTTGTTCTGTTGTAAAGCAATTTGTATGGGTTGAAAGTAAACATGCAAATTTTCTGGCTGCTGTTCCAGATGTTTATCCAGTAAAGTTTGTTGGTCGCACAAGTTTTGGATGGACGGTTTGAAACACCATGTGACCAACAAGTCTAATATTTCATTCGACAAGTCATTCCTGGCTATCAGTTCGTTCATGACATTAACTTGTGGTGGCAGCAAAAGGTCTTTGTCAATTTGTACGCTTTCGGGCAAACTGAGGGTGGCATTAAGCGTAGACGCAATCCCCATGGCATTGAAATAGGAATGCTTGGTGCCAATCAAGTGTTGATTCAATTGATTGAACCAGCTGGCGTATTCAACTTCATGTTCGAGTTGGGTTGCATTTGTGGCTTGTGACTGTTGATTGGATTCAGCACAGATAGCACTGAAACAAAAGGTGAATATAGTTAACAGGGTTATTTTTTTCATGAATCAATCAGAGGTTCTATTATCCGGTTTTAAGGAATTCTTTGGCTTGGGCCAAAGTGGCTTCGGTGATGTTTTGACCACCTGACATGCGCGCCAGTTCCTGGATGCGATCATCGTGGCTTAAATGTTTGATTTTTGAGGTGGTGTATTGGCCATGGCTTGATTTACTGACCAGCAAATGATCATGGGCGTGACCTGCCACTTGTGGTAAATGTGTAACGGCAAAAACCTGGTTGTTTTGGCTTAATTGTTGCATGATGTGACCCACTTTTTCCGCGGTGGCGCCACCAATGCCAGTGTCAACTTCGTCGAAAATAAAAACCTGGTGTTGTTTGTTTTGCTGTTGGGTACATACTTCGATGGCCAGTGAAATGCGGGATAATTCACCACCTGACGCTGTTTTGTTCAGTGGCTGCGCGTTTTGTCCTTTGTTGGCAGCAATCATGAACTCAATGTGGTCATTGCCATTATTTTTGGGCGCTTGTTCGGTTTGGTGCGTTACATCAATGGTGAAATTAGCTTCAGGCAAACCTAAATCGCGAATCATGTGGGTGATATTTTTGGCCAGCAGATTGGCTGCCTGTTCCCTTTGTTTTGATAATTTTTTCGCGGTTTCACGGTATTGTTGTAAGGCATCCTCTTTTTGTTGATCCAGTTGCAATTGGTCTTTGGCGAGGTTGGCGTGTGCCGATAAGGTGTCGTTAAGGTCTTGATGATGTTGAAACAACAGTTCAGGCATCACTTGTTGCTTGCGGGCCACAAGGCTGATTTGTTCCAGGCGAGATTCGATTTGCTGGAGGTTCTCAGGGTTGCTGTCTATGGTTTCGGCCACATTTTTTAATTCATTTTGGGCTTCATTGATGTTGATCAGGGCTTCATCAAGCATTTGGCAAACACTGCTGAAGTCATGGCCCTTACTGGATTTTAGTTTATTGATGATGTGCCCTAATTGTAACTCAGTGTTGTTGTCATCCTCACCCAAAACCTGAATCGCTTCATCGATGTTTTGCATCAGTTCCTGTGCATGTGATGCAGTTTTCAAGGCTTGGTGCAATTGTTCGTATTCATTTGCTTCTAGGTTTAATTGTTCCAGTTCATCAAACTGATATTGCAGCAATTGCACCTGTTCTGGCTTCATGGAGCCAGCGGCTTGCAGATCTTCGATCTTTTGTTCTATGTATTTGATGGTTTTGGCAGCTTCCTGGGTTTGTTTAAGTAACAGTTGGTAATCAGCAGAATGGTCAACGATTTGTAACTGGTTGTGGTTTTTTAACAGCCTGATTTGATCGTGTTGTCCATGAATTTGAACCAGATATTGGCTGAGTTCTTTGACCATGCCTGAAGGTGTGGGGCGACCGTTGATCCATTGTTTACTGCGTCCTTGTTGATTGAATGTGCGGCGAATAACTAATTCTTCGCCTGCTGACAAGTCTTGTTCCTGAAGCCAGTTAGCCGCTTGTTGATTACTTGTGATGTCAAAAGTGGCAATGATTTCACTGCCATCTTCAAAAGGGCCAATGGTTTGCATATCTGCACGATGACCTAATGCCATGGACAAAGCGCCAATGATGATTGATTTACCAGCACCAGTTTCACCGGTGAAAACCGACATCTTGTCATGGAAGTCAATTTCCAGCTGGTCAATCAGCACAAAATTTTTGATAAACAAAGACTGCAGCATGTAATCAGGTTAATCCTTAATAAATGACCTTTAATTTTAACCAGCCTGTCTTGAATTGTCATCTCTAATCACTATATCTGAGCCATCATTAAACAAGCGTATGAATTATGACTGAGGAAAATGTAAATCGAGTTGAAGAGCAAGACATTGAAAATCAAGCCAATGATGCTTCACAGGAAGCCAATGATGCTTCACAGGAAGCCAATGATGCTTCACATGAAGACGAAGTGGTGATTGCCGAATTGGATGACAATGAGTTATCTGCTCTGGAACAGATGCAAGCCAAGATTGAAGAACTGGAAGCCCAATTGGCTGAGAAAGAAGCTGTGATCAAGGAAAAAGATGAAGAGGTTTTGAGGGTGGTTGCTGAAGGCATGAACTTGCAAAAACGCATGCAACGTGACCTGGACAACACCCGAAAATTTTCCAATGACAAAATCATCAAGGCACTGGTGCCGGTGATGGACAGCTTTGACAAGGCTTTGGAAGTGATTGGTGATGACAATTGTGAAGTGACTATTGATGCCATGATTGAGGGCACGCAGAACACTCAAAAAATCTTTTCCAAGGTGTTGGAAGAAAATGGCATTGAGATTGTTGATCCAGTCGGTGAAAAATTTGATCCTGAAATTCATGAGGCGATGTCAATGGTGCCATCTCCAGACCATGAAAAGAATACAATTATCAATGTGTTCCAGAAAGGTTATTTGCTGAATGGTCGAGTGATTCGTGCTGCCATGGTGGTTGTGGCTCAGTAACTTGAAAAATATTTCCGAGGCCATAAATACTGGTCATCGATTAAGAACAAATTTTAGAGGTTAAAAAAATGTCAAAAGTAATAGGTATAGATTTAGGAACCACCAATTCCTGCGTCGCGATTATGGAAGGCAATGACATCAAGGTTATTGAAAACTCCGAAGGCGACAGAACCACTCCATCAATTGTGGCTTTTACTGAAGAAGGCAAAACTTTGGTTGGTCAGGCTGCCAAAAGACAAGCGGTAACCAATCCAGAAAACACCTTGTTTGCCATCAAACGATTGATTGGTAGAAAAATCAATGAAGATGTGGTGAAAAAAGATCAGGACATCGTCCCTTACAAAATCATTGGTGCTGACAATGGTGATGCCTGGGTTGAAGTTCGCGGTAAGAAAATGGCACCACAAGAAGTTTCGGCTCGAATTTTGGAAAAAATGAAAGCCACCGCTGAAGATTATTTAGGCTCGGAAGTCACACAGGCTGTGATTACTGTACCTGCCTACTTCAATGATTCACAACGTCAGGCAACCAAAGATGCCGGTAAGATTGCCGGTTTGGAAGTCAAACGTATCATCAACGAGCCAACAGCTGCTGCTTTGGCCTACGGTATGGACAAAAAAGGTGGTGATCGTACCATCGCTGTCTATGACTTGGGTGGTGGTACCTTCGATATTTCAATCATTGAAATCGCTGACATCGATGGCGAGCAACAATTTGAAGTGCTGGCTACCAACGGTGACACTTTCCTGGGTGGTGAAGACTTTGATAACAGAGTCATGGATTACCTGGTTGATGAATTCAAGAAAGATCAAGGCGTTGATTTGAAAAACGATCCACTGGCCTTGCAACGTTTGAAAGAAGCGGCCGAGAAAGCCAAGATTGAATTGTCAACTTTGGATCAAACCGAAGTGAATCTGCCATACATCACAGCTGATGCGTCAGGTCCTAAACACATGAATGTAAAAATTACACGTTCTAAATTGGAATCTCTGGTTGAAGCTTTGGTTAAAAGAACAGTGGCGCCTTGTGAAACGGCCATCAAAGATGCCGGTGTTTCATTGAGCGAAATTTCAGACGTGATTTTGGTCGGTGGTCAAACCCGTATGCCAGCGGTACAAGCCATTGTAGAACAAACTTTCGGTAAGAAACCACGTAAAGACGTTAACCCTGACGAAGCGGTTGCCATGGGTGCTGCGGTTCAAGGTGGTGTGTTGTCCGGTGATGTGAAAGACGTATTGCTGCTCGACGTGACACCTTTGTCATTGGGTATCGAAACTTTGGGTGGCGTGATGACCAAGTTGATTGAGAAAAACACCACGATTCCTACCAAGGCTTCACAAGTATTTTCTACCGCTGAGGATAACCAATCTGCGGTAACGGTACATGTGTTGCAAGGTGAGCGTGAAGTGGCCAGTGCCAATAAATCATTGGGTCAATTCAATCTGGAAGGCATCAATGCCGCCCCTCGTGGCATGCCACAAATTGAAGTGACTTTTGATATTGATGCCAACGGTATCATCCATGTATCAGCTAAAGACAAAGCCACTGGTAAAGAGCAGCGCATTGAAATCAAGGCGGGTTCTGGTTTGTCTGATGAAGAAATCGATGCAATGATTAAAGATGCTGAGTTGAATGCTGAAAAAGACAAGGCGTTCCAGGAATTGGCTCAAGCAAGAAACGGTGCTGATGCCATGACCCATTCAGCCAAACAAATGTTGGATGAGCACAAAGACATCATTGAAGACGGTGAAAAATCAGCCATTGAGGCGGCCATTGAAGAGGTTAACAAGGCCACTAAAGGTGATGACAAAGCTGCCATCGATGCTGCTTCTCAAACTTTACAAACTGCGATTCAGCCAGTGATGCAAAAAGTGGCGCAAGCTGCACAAGCACAACAAGCTGAAGGTGGTACGGAAGCTGCTGAATCTGCTTCATCAGATAATGATGACGTGGTTGATGCAGAATTTGAAGAAGTCAACGACGACAAGAAGTAAAGCGTAACTGAGCAGTTGTTCAATTTGACAGCTACTCACGTTAGTAAAGGTGCTTTTTTTAAGCATTTTGGAATTTGAATACCGTCTTGGATGACCTCCAAGGCGGTATTTTGGTAAAGAAGAAATATGGCACAAAAAGATTTATACGAGATTCTTGGAATCAATAAGTCAGCGACACAGGCTGAAATCAAAAAGGCGTTCAAGCGTACTGCGATGAAATACCATCCAGATCGCAATGCCGATGATCCTACTGCGCAAGATAAATTCAAAGAAGCGCAAATGGCTTATGAGATTCTCAAAGATGAACGCAAACGTCAAACCTATGACCAGTATGGTTTTGATGCTGTCAGTGGCCAGGGCGGGGCAGGTGGTCCCGGTGGCTTTGGTGGTGGATTCCAAGGCGATGTTGGTGATATTTTTGGTGATATATTCAGTGACATCTTTGGTGGTGGTCGTCGTGGCGGTCGGTCTGCTGGGCCACAACGAGGCCGCGATGTACAAATTGACATGACGGTTGAATTGGAAGAAGCCATCAATGGTGTCAATAAGGAAATTAACATCCCCACCATGGTGGCCTGTGATCCTTGTAACGGCACTGGCTCAAAAGACGGTCAAACCAAAACCTGCCAAACCTGTAATGGTATTGGTCAAGTAAGAATGCAGCAAGGCATGTTCTCGGTTCAACAGACCTGTCCGGACTGTCGTGGTAAGGGCCAAACCATCAGTAATCCATGTGGTTCTTGCGGAGGCCAGGGTCGCAAACAAGAAAGCAAAAAACTGAATGTCAAAATACCGGCCGGTGTTGACGAAGGTGATCGAATCAGATTATCTGGTAAAGGTGAAGCCGGACCACAAGGAGGACCTGCTGGTGATTTGTATGTAGACATTCATGTTAAACCACACAAAATTTTTGTTCGTGATGGTGATTCTTTGTACTGTGAAATGCCCATAGATTTTTCTACGGCTTGTTTGGGTGGCGAAATCGAAATACCTACATTGTCTGGAAAGGTTAAGCTGAAAGTGCCCGCTGAAACCCAGTCTGGTAAACAATTCCGTTTGCGTGGAAAAGGAGTAAAATCAGTGCGTTCACACAGTACTGGCGATTTGTACTGCAAAGTAAATGTGGAAACACCTGTTAATTTGTCTGGTGAACAGAAAGAACTGATTAAGCAATTGGAACAAACCATCAAAGCCGCGGGTGATAAAAATAACCCCAGAAAAAAAGGTTGGTTTGACAATGTAAAATCATTTTTGGATAAAATGACAGGTTGAATTTTATAAATCATTTCAATAACATAAAAGCTTGTTTTCAATTTATTTGGAAACAAGCTTTTTCATTTAGAGGATATTAGCATGTCACAACCCATTAAAGTCATTATCTCAGGAGTTTCAGGACGCATTGGCAGCCGTCTGCTGAAGATGGTTCTTAAAGATTCGCGTTTCCAATTGGTGGCTGGTTTGGTTTCACCAGGCAGTTCAATTCTTGGTAAAGATTTGGGTATGCTGTTAAAAGGTGATATGGCTGGTACAGCTGTCGGACTTAAAGCGATTGATTCACTGGCTAACGTCAAGGCAGATGTGGTGATCGATTTCTCATTGGCAGCAGGTTTTGATGAATTGGTTGATTATTGTGTGCTGAATAACACGGCTTTGGTCAGTGGCACAACAGGATTAAATCAGGCCAGTTTTGACCGCATAGGACAAGCTTCTAAATACATACCATTGTTGTGGACATCTAATTTTTCGTTGAACGTACAGATTTTTAAGAATGTACTGCAAATCTTAAAGCAAACCAATCCCGATGGTGATTTCAGCATCACTGAAACGCACCATATCCACAAACAAGACATGCCTTCAGGCACTGCGATTTCATTGGCACAAGCGATAGAACCGTCCAGCAAAATGACCAAAACAGCGGAAAACACCTTCCAATTAGGGTCTGTTTCCATTGAAGCCATTCGCGAAGGTGAAGTCCCTGGTATTCACGAAGTGACCTGCCAATTGGCTGATGAAACTATGACCTTCAAGCACGAAGCTCACAACCCCAATATTTTCGCCCAAGGCGCCCTTAATGCAGCTGCCTGGATTGATGGCAAATCCAGCGGCTATTATGATTTGAATGCGGTATTGATGGGGTGATGTAATTTATCGATTCTGTTTAGGTTTCGCTTTGCCGGCGAAGGCCGGCATCCAGTGTCTTTTCTAGAACAAAGGCATTAAATTATGCTTCCATATAAATCATTCCAATAAGGATTTTTTTCTTCAATCATCCTTATTTTCCATGCTCTTTTCCATTCCTTCATTTGCTTTTCCCTGGAAAATGCAGATTCCATGGTCGAATGTTGTTCATAATAAACCAGTTGATGTAAGTGATACTGTTTTGAAAAGCCTTCAATCAGTTCATTTTTATGTTCAAAAATTCGGCGAACTAAGTCATTTGTGGCACCAATGTACAGTGTGCCATTTCTTTTATTGGTTATAATGTAGACTGCTGGGTTTTTCATTTACTTTATATGCTATCACAAGTTTAGAGTTGGTTCAGGAAGACACTGGACACCGGCCTACGCCGGTGAAGCGATGGTTTATTTAAGTAAAAACATCAACAGCCGCTTCAAAAACCAAAGCATGTCTTCTGGCCAAGGCTTTTTGATCTTTGTCGTAACCACCACCGATAACGGTCGCAACTGGAATGTTGTGTTGTTTGATAATCTCCAGAACCAAAAACTCTCTGGCTGCAATACCATCGAAGCTGATATCAAGGTGACCTAAACCGTCTTGGCTATATACATCCACCCCTGCATCAAAAAAAATCAAATCGGGTTTTCCTAATTGAATGGCTTGTTCCAGTGTCTCGGCAACTGTTTCAAGGTAGGGCTTATCCTGCATGCCAATGGGTAAGCCAACATCGAGGTTGCTGGTTTCCTTATGATGCGGGAAATTCTTTTCACAATGGATGGAGCAGGTGAAAATGGCTTCATCATCCGCCAGGATGCAGGCTGTGCCATCACCTTGATGGACGTCACAATCAAAAATCAGTATACGTTGGGCTTTGCCTTGGGCTATCAAAGCTTTGGCAGCCACCGCCAAATCGTTAAAAACACAATAGCCTCGACCATGATCATAAAAAGCATGATGCGTGCCGCCAGCCAAATGACAGGCGATGCCATGATTCAGTGCAATTGAACCTGTCATCAATGTGCCATTGGGTGATATCAACGAACGCTTAACCAAAGCTTCACTCCAGGGTAAACCCATCTTGCGCATTGCCTTAGAGTCAAGCGTGTTTTCAATAAAACCATTTATGTAAGCCTTGTCATGAGCCAACTGTAATATTTCTGCTTTTACTCGACCAGGCCTGAATACATAGTGATCTTTAATTATTCCCAATTCAGATAAGCACATATGTAACTGCCTGAATTTATCCATCGGAAAACGGTGGTTAGCAGGAAAGTGGTAGGAATAAAAAGGGCTGTAGATAAGTGGGATTGACATTAATAGGCTGATTTTGTACTTAAGAACATGCTGTGGTTAGAAAATAAATGAGAAAACATACATTTATTTGTCAGTAAAATAACTTGATCACCATTATAAGAGATATTAGCCAAATGAAAGTTGGCTATTAATGGTGACGATTCAATCATTTGTTTTTTTTGTTAAATTATGATTAAATCTTTTGGGTGTGATGGGTTCACACATTGAAAAAATAAAATATTATAAGAGGAGAACACTATGCGAGTAGCAGCAGGGGTAATTTTAATCATAGCAGCCGTATTTAATTTATTGGCATCACTGGGTTATTTAGCGGGTGGTGCGGCCACCACCGGCGTTTCAAATATGGCAAATTCTGAATATGCGCAAACACAAAATTTAACCGAAGAACAAAAAGCAGAAATGGAAAAATTTCAGGATGAAGTGGGTGGTACTGGCATTGGCTTTATGGCTTTTGGTGTCTTTTTGTTGGTCAGTGTGGGTATTTTGATTGCTGGCGCAGTATTTTTGTTCCAAAACAAAAAACCTCAATTCATTATGGTTGCAGGGGGTATGGCCATTTTGGCTGAGGTCATAGGGATACTGATAACCAACTTTGGTGTCACCAATACCATTGGTTTGGTTGGTGGTGTTCTGGCTATCATTTGTGCTAAATCTATGGGTGGTGCACCGGCTCCAGCTGAATAAGTAGTTACTTTGAATCATTTCAATCAAGGAAAGTCGCAATGAACGCATTGCGGCTTTCAACGCTTAAGTCACTCATCCGCCAAGACTTGTATTACGCACTGCGCAGTGCGCGTGGTGTACTATTCCTGGTGTTTTTTGGTGCGTTTTGGTTGTGGCTTTTTACCAAATTGTCGGGCGGTGGTGCCCAGTGGTTGGCTAATCCTGAAGGAAATTTCATCATTGGCTGGTTGTTCGATCCTGATGTGGCCCGGTCCTTGTTTGTGGGACGTTCAGCAACTTTATCCGCTTTTTTTCTGATTGCAGTATCAACCACGCCTTTCTTCGTGTTATTTGCTGCCAGTGATCAAACGGCTAATGACATAGGCAGTAAATACCTCAGGTTTTTAACGCCAAGGTGTAACCGGATTGAAATTTACTTGGCTCGTTTTGTAGGTGCTGCCATTTTGGTGGCCTTTGCTTATTTGTTGGTTACCGTTGTTGCGATGATTATGGCTGTTATGGTTGATAAAACAGGCGTTGGTGTGATCTTGATGGATGGTTTATTGGCAGGTCTGTCATTAATCATTTATTCACTACCATTCATTGCTTTGATGTCATTGTGTTCAGTTGTTGTAGGCTCTGCAGGTTTATCGGCATTGGTCGGTATCAGTGTATATGTGGTGGTGCTGGTATTGGTTGCAGTCATTGGCATAAAAATGCCGCAAGCTGCTGATTTTGTTGCTTATTTATTACCTAATTCAACCAAAGGTTTGATCCTGCAGCTGCAATGGCAAACCAGTTTACAATCATTGTTGATTGTGCCCATTTATGTGTTGGCCTATGGTTTTATCGGCTGGAAAATTTTCTCAGGGAGGGATATTTGATGTCGTCAGTGGTGATTCAAACCAATCAGTTGAGTAAAACTTTTGGTGCAACCAAAGCATTGACTGGAATCAGTTTGACCGTTGAAAAAGGTGTGACCACAGGTCTTGTTGGTCCCAATGGAGCAGGGAAAACCACGTTCTTTTCATTGCTTTGTGGCTTTTTGAAGCCGAGCAATGGAACAATCAGTATCCTTGGACACAATCCTGACAGTGCTGCCATCAGGGGAAAAGTCAGTATTTTGCCACAGGATGCCGCATTACTTAAATCACTATCAATTGGCAAACAACTGTCTATGTTGGCAGAATTACAAGGCTTGAACAAAAGTCAAGCTCATGAAGAAGCGAAACGGGTCTTAAAGCTGGTCAATTTATATGAATCTTTCAACCAAATGCCCGAACAATTGAGTCATGGCATGCTCAAACGGGTGGCCATTGCCCAAGCTTTGATGGGTTCTCCTGAATTGATTTTACTGGATGAGCCAACAGCTGGGCTTGATCCCAACACCTCAGATGCCATCAAATCAGTTATCAGACAATTAAGTCGTCAATGTACCATTGTTATCACCTCGCATAACCTTGAGGTGATAGAGGATTTGTGCGAAAAAATCATCATATTGAAAAAAGGCGAGTTACATTCACATGAAAAAGTGGCTGATTTAACTGCAAGAACCAAAGCGTTGACTTTCAAATTAGATCAGGATCCTCCTGAAAATATCAAAGCGATATTCAAAGAGTTGGCTATGGTGACTGATGTGAAAGCAGGTCAAACAGGTCAACATCGCATGGTGGTTTATTTTAATGATGAAAATCCAATGACTGAAATTGAAATCATTAAATGTTTAGCAGAAGCGGGTATTTCTTATCGCGAAATGGTGCGTGGTGAAAGGTTGCAGGATACAGTATCAGATCGAATGCGTAGATAGGTCTCAATTTAACTTTAACTGGATCAAAAAGCTGGAGCCATTAAATTCAATGACATCTCCATGTTTGATTTTGTTGCGCTTTCTGAATTCGACTTGACCATTTACTTT
>JAUHXW010000375.1 GCA_030426705.1 Gammaproteobacteria bacterium | reverse complement strand
TTGGTGACCACGCCTTCGAGTCGCATACCAATTTTCAGGTCTTTGATTTCGTGGACTTCATCATCAAAGGTTGCGGTTTTGAATTCACCGCGTGGATCACGACCTGGTTTTTTCAGCTCTTCAATCACATCTTTGATGGTCATTAAGCCAAATTGATCGTTGGCAAAATCTGATGGATTGATTTGATTCAAGGTACTGGTTTGACCGATCACTTGTCCGATCTTCACATTCAATTGATCCAGAATATTTTCTACCAACGGGTATGCTTCAGGATGTACCGCCGATTGATCCAAGGGCTGCTCACCGCCGCGAATGCGTAAAAATCCGGCACATTGTTCGAACATTTTTTCACCTAAACGACTGACTTTGAGCAGTTGTTTGCGGTTGGTGAAACTACCATTGGCATCACGATAGTTAACGATTTCCTGTGCCACCGAATCGGTTACCCCTGCGACATATTTAAGCAATGGAGCTGAAGCCGTATTCACATCCACACCCACTTTATTCACACAATCCTCAACACAATCACCCAAAGCTTTGGACAATTGGGCTTGATTGACATCGTGTTGGTATTGACCGACACCAATGGCTTTGGGGTCGATTTTCACCAACTCGGCCAGTGGGTCTTGTAATCGGCGTGCAATGGAAACTGCACCACGGTATGACACATCCAAATCAGGAAACTCCTTGGCTGCCAATTCAGAGGCTGAATACACCGAAGCGCCGGCTTCTGAAATCATGATTTTTTGCGCCTGGATGCTTTTGTTCTGTTTTAATAATTCTGCCGCTAATTGGTCGGTTTCACGGGAAGCTGTGCCATTACCAATGGCAATCAATTTGACTGTATGCTTTTCACATAATTTGACCAGAATTTGTTTGGCTTGCTCCCATTGTTTTTGTGGTGCATGTGGATATATGACCGCTGTATCCAATAATTTGCCATTGGCATCTACCACCACCGTTTTCACGCCAGTACGATAACCTGGATCCAAACCCAACGTCACTTGTCCACCAGCTGGTGCAGCGAGTAACAAATCTTTCAAATTGCGGTTAAACACCAAAATCGCAGCTTCGTCAGATTGCTCACGAAGTTGTGATAACAACTGCAAGTTCAGCTTCAACTGTAATTTGGCTTTCCAAGCCAATTCCAATGTTCTGTTTAACCACTTCGATTGATCAACATTCCAACCGGTATGAGCAACCAATTTCCCCATGGCAGGATGGATGGTCATTTGCTCATCCAATACATCAGCATGATCAATATTGATTGATAATACACCTTCATTACGCCCCCTGAGCAATGCCAACATGCGGTGTGAAGGAATCTTGTTGACTGCTTCAGAAAAATCAAAATAGTCCTTGAAGCGTTCGGCTTTTTTTTCAGCCTCTTGTCCTGACATCACTTTGGCAATAACCACACCCTGTCCCCACAGCCAGTCACGCAACTCTTGAACCAAATCCGCATCTTCAGACAAATCTTCCAAGGCGATTTGACGTGCACCTTCCAAAGCCACCGTGACATCTTTGACATGCAGTTTTTCATCATCACCATCGGAATGCACAAATTCAGCTGCCAAGGCTTCAACATCAGCATCCGGTTCAGCAATGATTTTTGCCAACAAAGGTTCAAGACCAGCCAGACGTGCAAGTTGCGCTTTGGTTTGCCGTTTTTTCTTGTAGGGTAAATACAAATCCTCGAGCCGGGTTTTGGTTTCGGCTGTCATGATGGATTCACGTAATGCATCAGTCATTTTGCCCTGTTCTTCAATCGCCTTGATGATGGTTTCGCGGCGCTCATCCAGCTCCCGCAAATAGCCCAACCGCTCAGCCAATTGGCGTAACTGCGTGTCATCCAATCCACCAGTCACTTCTTTGCGGTAACGCGCAATAAAAGGTACGGTATCACCACCATCCAACAATTCGATGGCTGCCTGAATTTGCTTATTTTGGGCATTGATTTCAGCCGCAATGATATTTACGTGTTTGGAATTGACCACAGTTTGACTCATGAATAAATTTTAAAAAGTGGCGCATTTTAGCATGCATAGCTGCTATTTTTACAACACCAATTTCATCCCCCGATAGGCGATTCGATAACCTTGTTCCATGACTTCGCCAGCTTCTTCAGAAGAACGAAATATCAATGGGTTGGTGTGATTGAAGTGGATAAAGATGACTTTATTTTTTTCTGAAGTGGGTAAGTCCTTAAACAATGACATACTTTCGGTTACAAAGGGGTGCGGGATTTCGGACATGTCTCGGTTGGGAATTTCACCATTGGCATAAAAAGTCGCATCAAGCAGTGCATAGTCCACTTTTTTGATTTCATCGACAATACTTCTGTCCCATTTTTGCCATTTGTCGATATCAGGAATAAACAACACACTTTTGTTGGGCCCTTGTATATGGTATCCAACGGTTTCGGTAAATTCATCTCTGTGAGGTACTGTATAAGGCGTTACTGACAATTGCTTTGAGAGTTCAACTGTTTGATTGTTTGCCAATTCTTTGATGTCAATATTTTTTAATTCAACCAACTGGCTCCAGGGACCATTGTTTTCCAGAAACGATTTGAGTCTAGACATCGCATATACCGGCACATTTTGGGTTCCGGCCGCTTCTCTGCCCATATGCATCAAC
>JAUHXW010000374.1 GCA_030426705.1 Gammaproteobacteria bacterium | reverse complement strand
TTCTACACCACCTGCATCAAATTTTGCAATATCAAGCAAAGCACTCAACATATTTTCTGCAGACCGTAATGACTGGTCCAGGTTTTGCACTGTTGACGCAATTTCACCAGTCATTTCATCGGTTTTTTCAGTCAAAATTGAAGTAAACAACCGCGCTGCATTAAAAGGTTGTAACAAATCATGGCTGGCATCTGCAATAAACTTGGTTTTACTTAGGTTGGCTTGTTCAGCTTTTTCAGTAGCTGCTGCCAACTCCTTGTTTATTTTTGACAGTTCCTGAGTTCGCTCTAGTACTCGAATCTCCAACTCCAACTCAGCCTTTCTTCTGGTACTGATGTCTTGCATGATAACGAATAAACCATTGACTAAATTGTGTTTCATGTCTGGAACATAAGTACCTAAAATAAATCGTGTTTCTCCTTCAAAATCTGCAATTTCCATCTCAAAAGATTGAGATTTTCCGGCAAAAGCAGCTTCCAGATACGGTCGCCTCTTTCCCAATTCCACAGCGTCAAACACTTCATCAAGCCTAGAACCAATTAACTGCTGCCGTGATTGACCAATAAAATTCACATACGCTTTATTGGCAAATAAGAAAACTTGATCACGACTCAAGTAAGACAACATCGCAGGCGAATTGTCGGTATAAAATTGAATTTGTTTTTGACTTTCTATCAAATCATTTTGTGCTTTGCGGTATTGGGTCACATCGTCATAGGTACTGACATAACCGCCATTTGGCATTGGATTACCTTCTATTCTTAAATATTTGCCATTTTGGAATTGGCGTTCAGAATGATAGCGATGACGTTGTCGCAAATGCACCATGCGTTTTTCGACTTCCTGAGAGACGTTGGCTGCTTTTATCATGCCTCTTTCCACATTAAATCGTAACACTTCAGCAATAGGCATACCTCGCTTGATGAATCCCTCAGGAAATTCAAGTAAATCAATATATTGTTTGTTCCAGGCAACCAAGCGAAGGTTGTCATCTACCACACTGACACCTTGTGAAATGTTATCCAGGGTGGCATCGATTAAATTTCTATTGAATTGAATGGCTTGTTTAGTTTCATCCAGTAATTCAACAATTTCGTTGACTGCCAAGCCTTTGCTTTTCAGCATGGCGGTTATCACCGCGCGCGCAGATGAAGAACCGATGGACCCTGCTAAAATCTTTTCTGTGAATTGAATCAATGGTGTGGTTACATGATCGTCATCCTTAAGCTTACTGCCTAAATCCTGAGTAAAATTAGCAAAAGACTGTTCTGCAAAATTTTCACCCACCAACTTATTTACAATCTGCTTCAAGTCAGCAACGGTCATAGTCTCAGTGGCCAATTGGTGACTGTCGATCCAGGCTTTGTTCTGATTGCGTTTTGCCCACCAGGCAGCCAACAAGGCATAACTGATGTGAGCAATGACATTAACCAAAAAAGTCACCACAAATAATTTAAACAAGGGAGGATTGGGCCCGGTTAATTGCACCATGGTGCCGACAAATCCACTCAATATAGACCCTGATTGTCCAGGGAATAGCACCAACCAAATCCAGGCCATAACACCTGCAAACATGCCAATAAATGCTGCTTGCTTATTACTTTTCGACCAGTACATACCCAATAACATGGCAGGCGCAAATTGCACCATCAAGAGAAATGACAAATTGCCCATGGCAGTTAATGGCAAATTATCATTCACCAAACCATAGAAAAAATAAGCCGCGAAACTAATAACAAATATACTGATTCGACGACTCCATAACACCACAAACTGTAATCCGTCTTTGTGACTGATGTGATAATTGATGTATTTGAGATATAAAGGCAACACCAAGTCATTACTGACCATGGTGCTTAAGGCGATGGTAGAAATGATTACCATGCCAGTAGCGGCTGCCAACCCGCCTAAAAACACCAACATAGTCAACAGGTTATTTCCAAATAGCATCGGCAATTGCAACACATACATATCTGGCCTGGAGCCAGTTGAAAGGTATGCATTACCTGCCATGGCAATAGGGATAACAAACAAGGTAAACACCACCAGGTAGGTGATAAAAATGATTCTGGCTTTACCGAGGTCTGCCCTATTTTCATTTTCCACAACCGTAACATGAAACTGTCTGGGTAAACACATAAACACCAACAGAGCCAACATGGATTGCGCCATGAAGTTGATAGATAAATTGGGTCCTTTGGCAACATTGGCAATCTGCGCACCCTGTTGCATCAATTCATTGGGGCCTGAATACACAAAGAAAATCACAAACAACCCCACCGCGATAAAAGCCACTAACTTCAATGCAGACTCAAAAGCAATGGCCATCATCAAACCACGATGGTGTTCCGTAACATCCAATTTTCGTGTGCCAAAAGCAGTAGAAAAGAAAGCCAGGAGTATGGTTATTAACAAGGTACTGTAGAGCTCACGACCATTGTTGTCAGGTGTATGTGTGCTGATAACATTGATGCTGGCGGTAATGGCCTCTAACTGCAAAGTGATATATGGAATAGCTGCCAACACAGCAATGATGGTAACAAAAACCGCAATTCTTCTGGATTTTCCATAAAGACTGGCAATGAAATCGGCAATGGATGTGACATTATTGGTCTTACTTAAAGCAATGATTTTTTTAACC
>JAUHXW010000048.1 GCA_030426705.1 Gammaproteobacteria bacterium | reverse complement strand
CTATCTGTTACAAGGTGAAAAAAGACATGTCAGGGAAGTGGAAATTCCGGTTTCCAGAGGTTCTATTTATGACCGCAATGGCGAACCCTTGGCTTTGAGTACGCCCATGGTTTCAGTGGGCGTGGTGCCAAGTAAGCTGTTGGATCAGTTCAGTAAAGTTGAGCAGTTGGCAGAAGTTTTGGATCTGGACGCAGAAGAGCTGAAACAAATCATCACTTCGAGAAAAGACCGCAAATTTTTGTACATCAAGCGCCGCATCACCCCGACATTGGCCGAATCGGTAAAAGCATTGAATATGAAAGGTGTGGAATTCAGAACCGAATTCAAACGTTTTTACCCAACCGGTGAAATTCTCGCCAATGTGGTTGGTTTTACTGATGTGGAAGATGTGGGCCAGGAAGGACTTGAGCGCACCTATGACAATTGGTTAACTGGTCAGTCAGGAAAGAAAACTGTGGTCAAAGATTTGTTGGGTCAGGTGGTTGCTGACATTGATGTCGATGAGCTGGAGCCTGCCAAGCCCGGCAAGGATTTGCATTTGAGTGTCGATCGCCGTTTACAGTATGCGGCTTACCTGGAATTGAAAAAAGCGGTTTATTTGCATCAGGCCACATCCGGCTCGGCTGTGGTTTTGGATGTCAAAACCGGTGAAATTCTGGCGATGGTCAACCAACCCTCTTTCAATCCCAATGGTAATCGGGAGATCAATGAAGGATTGCGTAACCGTTCGGTGACAGATATTTATGAACCGGGTTCGGTGATGAAACCATTTGCGGTGGTGGCTGCTTTGGAAAGTGCTGAATACACGCCACAATCGGTGGTCAATACTTCGCCTGGTGAATATGAAATTGATGGTTTTGTGATTCATGATTTTCGCGACTATGGCGAATTAAGCTTGGTAGATATTCTGGTCAAATCTTCAAACATCGGTGTGGCAAAACTGGTGTTGGGTTTGGGTAAAGAGCATCTGTGGGATGTTTATCACCGTTTCGGTTTTGGCCAGGCATCCGGCAGTGGTTTTGTCGGTGAATCTGCAGGATATCTGCCACATCATGAACGTTGGCGTACGGCTGACCATGCGGCTTTATCACGTGGCTATAATTTGTCGGTAACCACTTTGCAATTGGCAACAGCTTATTCTGTATTTGCCAACAAAGGGCGTTTACGCCAACCTACTTTTATCAAAGGCAACATCAATGAAGACAAAGCCATCATAGATCCAATGATTGCACGTCAATTGACCGATATGTTGTCGCATGTAGTGAATGACAACGAAGGGCACAAAGCCTTTATTCCTAATTACAGCGTAGCGGGTAAAACCGGTACAGCCAGGGTGGCTGAGAATGGTGGCTATTCTGACAAGTACATTTCATCCTTTGTGGGCTTTTCTCCCGTGTCAGCACCGCGTTTGGTGGTAGCTGTGAGCATCAATGACCCCAAAGGTGAGCAGTATTATGGTGGCGAAGTGGCTGCGCCGGTGTTTTCTGAAATCATGAAAACCGGATTACGTTTGCTCAATGTGCCAGCGGATCAAATCAACCGCACATTGGTTGATGTCAAAAATGACGGTCACCAAAGTCAGGGAGTGACCGATGCCGAATAACATGACACTACAACAACTGCTGGCATTTTTTGAAATCAACATAACTCAAGATGATGTTGCGATTGCAGATTTGAAACTGGACAACCGTGAAATCAAAGCGGGTGATGTGTTCATCGCTTTGTCGGGTTTCAACGTGCACGGCTTGGATTATGCTTACCAGGCTGAAAGGGCTGGCGCGGTGGCGGTTTTAACCGAACCAAGCAAGCCAGGTCGGGCGGCTTCGGTGGGTCGTCAAAAGCCGTTAAACATCCCTGTGTTTGAAATAAAAAACCTGAGTGAGCAATTAGGATCCATGGCCAGTTTTTTCTATGGTGAACCCAGCAAAGACCTGGCCGTGACCGCCATCACCGGCACCAATGGTAAAACTTCAACGGCATGGCTGATGATGCATGCGTTAGAACAACTTGGTGTGAAAACCGGTTACATCGGTACTTTAGGTGTGGGTGACATCAATGGCATGAAAGCTTTGCCCAACACCACGCCATCGGCATTAGAAATTCAGAAAAGTTTGGCTGACATGAAGTCGCAGGGATTTGCTCATGTTTGTATTGAAGTTTCTTCGCATGCATTGGATCAGAATCGTTTTGCGGGTACCCACATCGAGAATGCCATTTTCACCAATTTGAGCAGGGATCATTTGGATTACCACAAAACCATGAAAGCCTATGCCAAAACCAAACGAAAACTGTTTACCGAATTTCCTGCCAAGCAGCAAATCATTAATATTGATGATGAATTTGGTGCCAAATGGGTGGCTAAAAAACTGGATAAAAGCAAAGTGAGCACTTTTGGCATCAACAATAAAGGTGCCAAGTACCGAGCTTCAGACATTGTGCTAAATCCAGAAGGGATTGCGTTTAATTTAAATCAATTTGAAAAGAAATTAAATTTTCAGACCGGGTTATTGGGCCAATTCAATGTAGAAAATTCTTTGGCCGTGATAGCTGCCTTACATGGGATGGGTTATGAACTGGAAGCTTTACAACCAGTGGTGGCTGAATTGAATCCTGTGCCTGGTCGCATGAACCGCATTGATATGCGGGATAACCATGCCATTGTGGTGGTTGATTATGCCCACACACCTGATGCGTTGGAGCAGGTGTTGAAGGCACTGCGCGCGCATGTTGAGAATGAATTGTGGTGTGTTTTTGGTTGTGGTGGTAACCGTGACAAAGGCAAAAGACCGATGATGGGTGCCATTGCCGAAACCTATGCCGATCATGTGGTGCTGACCGATGACAACCCCAGATTTGAAGCATCAGCACAAATTTTGGCTGATATCGAATTTGGCATGAAAACGAAACCACATGTCATCAGTGACAGAAAGCAAGCCATCACCTACGTGGTTGATAAAAGTCAACATGGTGACATCATTTTGCTGGCGGGCAAAGGCCATGAATCAACTCAGGAAATCAATGGTGAGCTTTATCAGTTCAATGACATGGATGTGGTGAGAACAATTTTGAAGGTGGCTGTATGATTCAGATGAATTTACATCAAATTGCAGCCATTGTTGGTGGTTCTTTGGTAGGCAAAGAGGCACGCATTCAAGGTGTAACCACTGACAGCAGACAAGATTGTCAGGGCAAGTTGTTTATCGCGTTAAAGGGTGAACAGTTTGATGGCCATCAATTTTGTCAACAGGCTGAGCAGCAGGGTGCTGCAGCCATGCTGGTTTCACAAGCTGTTGAAGTCGATGTGCCACAAGTGATTTGTAAAGACAGTTTACAAGCTTTGCAGGCATTGGCGACAGCCTGGGTCAGACAAACTGACGTCAAAGTGGTTGGTATTACTGGATCAAATGGCAAAACCACTGTTAAAAACATGCTGTATTCAGTGCTGTCACAACGTTTTCGATGTATGGCAACCCGTGGCAATTACAACAATGAGATTGGTGTGCCTTTGACTTTGTTGTCTATCGCTCAGCAGGACGAAGTGGCAGTCATCGAGATGGGTGCTGCGCAAGTAGGTGACATTCATTTGTTGGCTGAGATGGCTGGACCAGACATCGCTTTGGTGACTAACGTCAGCCAGGCCCACATTGGACGGTTTGGTAGCGAAGCAGAAATTGCGCAAGGCAAAGGTGAGATTTACCAGGCTTTGGGTGCTGACGGGTTGGCTGTTGTTAATGCCGACAGCCCTTATGCAGAGCAATGGATGGCCAGTTTATCAACGCCTTGTTTGACTTTTGGTGAGCAAGAAAAGGCTGATGTGAGGTTGATTAAACAGAGCCAAGGTTATGCCATACAGTTGGCTCAAGGTGAAACTTTTGTTGTGCAGTTGCCGGTATTGGGTCATCACAATTACCTCAATGCTTGTGCTGTATCTGCCATTGCCAGCAGCATGGACATGACAGCCGCAGAAATTGCCAAAGGCTTGGCTGATTTTGAACCTGAAGCCGGACGATTGAACAGCTTGAAGGTTTCTGAACAGTTACAAGTCATTGATGACAGTTACAACGCCAATCCGGCATCAGTTAAGCAGCCATTGAAGTGTTGCAGGAACAAGCCAAGCCCACAGTGTTGATAGTTGGTGATATGGCTGAGCTGGGTGATGCAGCGATTAATTTGCACAGCGATGTGGGTCAATATGCACAGCAGCAAGGCGTTGATCAAATTTATGCCGTAGGTCAATATGCCGGTGCCATATGTCAAGGTAATGAATCCAGGTGTCAGGCTTTTGATGCCGTTGAAAAATTGATGGCTTATTTGTCCAAACAACAAATCGAGCAGGGTACGGTGTTGGTAAAGGGTTCCAGAAGCATGCGCATGGAACGAATTGTTGAAATGTTGGTAGCAGGTGGTGAACGATGATTTTATGGTTGGCAGAACATTTCAGTGATCAATTTTCCTGGCTGAATTTGTTCAGCTATTTGACTTTCAGGGCCATCATGGCTGCATTGACGGCTTTGTTGTTGTCATTGTTTTTGGGGCCGTGGTTTATCAAAACATTGCAGATCAAGCAAATCGGCCAACAGGTTCGCAGCTTGGGTCCTGAGTCACATTTGAGTAAACAGGGTACCCCAACCATGGGTGGTGCCATGATTCTGGCCATCATCATCATGACCACCTTGCTGTGGGGTGATTTAGCCAACCAATATGTGTGGTTGAGCTTGTTTGTGCTGTTTGGTTTTGGCTTGATTGGCTGGATAGATGATTACAAGAAAATCCACCTGAAAAGTTCAGCTGGCTTATCTGCCAAATGGAAATATGGTTTACAGTCATTGTTTGCGATTTTGGCGGTTTTGTATTTGTATGAATATGGCCATGAAAGCATTACCTCACAATTGGTGATTCCAGCCATCAGTGATTACAACTGGAAATTGGGCCTGCTGGCCATTCCTTTGGGGTATTTTGTGATAGTGGGTTCTTCCAATGCGGTGAATCTGACCGATGGTCTTGATGGTTTGGCCATCATGCCTACTGTTTTGGTGGGTACAGCGTTGGGTGTTTTTGCTTATGTATCAGGTAATGCGGTGATTTCAGATTACCTGTTACTGCCATTTATTCCGGGTACGGGGGAAATGACCATCTTTTGTGCAGCCATCGCAGGTTCAGGTTTGGGCTTTTTGTGGTTCAACACTTATCCAGCTCAGGTGTTTATGGGTGATGTTGGAGCATTGGCTTTGGGTGCAGCGCTTGGTTTGGTGGCCTTTGTGACCAGACAGGAATTTGTGTTTTTCATCATGGGTGGAGTGTTTGTGATGGAAACCGTTTCGGTGATTTTGCAAGTGGCTTCTTATAAATTGACCGGTAAAAGAATATTCAGAATGGCACCGATTCATCATCATTTTGAATTGAAAGGCTGGGCGGAGCCTAAAGTGATTGTGAGATTTTGGATCATTTCCATTATTTTGGTGTTGATAGGATTGGCGACTTTGAAGATCAGGTAATCATGACGAATAAAACGCAAAAACAAGTCAAATTAAGCTGGTTCAACGTAGGCGTTGACGGCTGGTTGGCGGGTGCGTTTATGGCATTGTTGGTGATTGGTACCATCATGGTGGCTTCATCTTCTATCGCGGTGGCTGAAAACAATATCAATGACCCTTTTTACTATTTCAAAAGACACCTGATGTTCATCACCTTGGGAACAGTGTTGGCAGTTGCAGTGATGAACATTTCTTCAGAGTGGATGAATCGCCTCTCTAGACCGGCGTTGATTCTGGGTGTGGTGGCATTGGTTCTGGTGTTAATTCCCGGTATTGGCGTTGAGGTCAATGGCGCTAAACGTTGGATCAACCTGGGTGTTTCCAGATTTCAGGTGGTTGAGGCGGTGAAACTGGCACTGATCATGTCATTGGCAGCATACATCGTTAAACATAAAAAAGGCATTCAGCATTCCATGTTGGGCGTATTGCGTCCGTTGATATTGGTGGTTCTGATTGCTGCTTTGTTATTGATTCAACCTGATTTTGGTTCGGCGGCATTGTTGTTGATGATTACCTTAATTATGGTTTACATCGCCGGGGCCCGTTATCGTGATTTAAGTGTCATCAGTTTATTGGCAGGTTCAGCAATGGCTGTGATTGCCTGGGCTGAACCTTATCGGGTGAAGCGACTGGTAAATTTTGTTGATCCTTGGCAAGACCCGTACAACGCAGGTTTTCAATTGGTACAAGCATTGATTGCGATTGGTCGAGGTGAGGTTTCTGGTGTTGGTATTGGTTCCAGTGTGCAAAAACTGTTGTATCTTCCAGAGGCGCATACCGATTTCATTTTTGCTGTTTATGCTGAGGAAATGGGCTTTTTGGGCGTTTTGATGATGATAACGCTGTTTATCGTGTTGATTTACCGAATTTTTAAAGTGGCACGCAATGCTTTTGACAATGGCAATGATTTTGCCGGGTTTATGTGTACAGGTATAGGAGTTTGGTTGGCTTTGCAGGCTTTGTTAAGTATGGGTGTAAACCTGGGTTTGTTGCCGACCAAAGGACTGACGTTACCTTTTATTTCTTCTGGCGGTAGCGCCATCATGATGAACATCATTGCCATGGCGGTGGTGTTTAGGATTTCATTTGAAAACAGAAAGCTTAATTTCCGGGCTTCTGGTAAGGAGGTGGCAGCATGAATTTTGCCATCATGGCCGGTGGTACCGGTGGACATATCTTTCCAGGCATTGCCGTGGCCAAAGCTTTGCAGAAAAAGGGTCATAAAGTGTTCTGGTTGGGAGCCAAAGGCGGTATGGAAGAACGCATTGTGCGCCAACATGGCATTGCCATGACATTGTTGCCAATCAAACCCTTACGCGGTAAAGGCTTGGGAGGTTTGATAATGATGCCATTTCGCATGCTCAAAGGCATGTTGCAAGCGAAGAATTTTTTTAAAGAGAACAGCATTGATGCAGCCATCAGCATGGGTGGTTATGTGGCAGCACCTGGTGGCTTTGCGGCGAAATACAGCGGAATCAAGTTGGTTGTCCATGAACAAAACAGTGTGTTTGGTATGACCAACAAAGCTTTGGCCAAACGAGCTGATTTGGTTTTGACTGGATTTGACTTGGAGGGTCAGCTGAATTCGCGATGGGTCGGAAATCCAGTTCGTGACAGCATTGAAAATGTGGTTAAGAAATACAATCGGGTTAAACCTGTGAATGTGTTGATTTTGGGCGGTTCATTGGGTGCGCAATCTTTAAATACCCGCATGCCTGAATATTTACATGACTGGATTCAGTCTGCAGACATCAAAGTCAAACATCAATGTGGCAAAGCCAAGAAGCGAACCACAGAATTGGCCTATGGAGACATGGCGCAGGATGTGGATATTCAAGAGTTCATTCAAAACATGGCATCGGTTTATCAATGGGCTGATTTGTGTATTTGTAGAGCGGGTGCTTTGACCATTGCAGAGATTTCAACGGTTGGTATACCAACTATTTTCGTGCCCTATCCACATGCCGTTGATGATCACCAAACACACAATGCGATGAGCCTGGTGAATAAACAAGCGGCTTATATTTGGCAAGAGGATCAATCGGCAGATGAATTCAAAGCATTATTCAAGAAATTATTGGCTGAGACGAACCGTGAAACCATGAAACAAGCCTTGCAAGCCATTAAGAAGGATCAAGTGGCACAAACCATTGCTACTCATTGTGAAGAGGTGGTGCAATGACTTACTTGAACCCGGAACATAAGTTTGCCAGTCGCATGCAACGCATTCATTTGATTGGTGTTGGCGGCTCTGGCATGTCTGGTATCGCTGAAGTTTTGCACAATCTGGAATTCAAAGTCAGTGGCTCGGACATGAATCGCAGTAAGGTGACTGAGCGATTGGGCAACATGGGTATTCAAGTGTTCATTGGTCATGACGCAGCTCAAGTTGAACTGGCCGATGTGGTGGTTTATTCATCAGCCATAAAAGCCAGCAATCCAGAGTTAAAAGCAGCGCATGCCGCACAAATTCCGGTGTTAACCCGGGCCGAGATGTTGGCAGAATTGATGCGCTTCAAAGTGGGGATTGCCGTGGCTGGAACCCATGGTAAAACCACAACCACCAGTTTGGTCGCCAGTATTTTGGCTGAAGCAGGCATGGATCCAACTTTTGTAATTGGGGGCTTGCTCAATGCAGCTGGCACCAATGCCGCTTTGGGTACCAGTGAATATTTGGTGGCGGAAGCCGATGAATCGGATGGTTCTTTTCAATTGCTACAACCAGTGATGGCTGTGGTTACCAATATTGATGAGGATCATATGGAAACTTTTGACAATGACCTGGACCAACTGAAACAGTCATTCTCAACTTTCCTGCACAGAGTTCCTTTTTATGGTGTGACGGTGTTGTGTGTTGATGATGACCATGTTTATGAGTTGTCAAAACAGGTTTCAAGACACCAAATCACCTATGGCATGAGTGAACGGGCGCAAATCAGGGCCAAAAACCTGAAACAGGTCAGACAACACATGTGGTTTGATGTGGTGATCAATGATCAATTGGTGCTGGAACAGGTCAAATTGAACTTGCCAGGTAATCATAACGTGTTGAATGCCTTGGCAGCCATCGCCATCGGCATTGAATTGGATGTGGATTTTGATGCCATGAAACGTGCTTTGGCCAGTTTTGATGGTGTTGGACGTCGTTTCAATATTTACCATGAGCAACAACTGAATGGTAAAACCTTTACCTTGATTGATGATTATGCCCACCACCCAACTGAATTGGAGGCAGCCATCAAGGCTTGCCGCGCTGGTTGGCAAGATTCAAGATTGGTGGTGGTTTTCCAACCCCATCGCTACAGCCGCACGCGTGACTTGTTTGATGATTTTGCCGATGTGTTAAGCCAGGTTGATTTGCTGGTGATGAGTGAAGTTTATCCAGCAGGTGAAGCGGTGATTTCTGGAGCCACGGCCAATGATTTGTGTCGTACCATCAGGAATCGAGGCAAATTGGATCCTGTATTTGTTCAAGACATCAATGCAGTGCCTGAATCTTTGGGCCATGTACTGGAAGAAGGAGATGTGGTGTTGATGTTGGGAGCTGGCAGTATTGGTGCACTCATTCAAAACATGACTCAAAACGTGGCGCAAGAAAATGAACAGGGAGGTTCGCATGAGTAAATACAATGTGGCGGTGTTGATGGGCGGTTATTCGGCAGAACGAGAAGTTTCACTGAATTCGGGTCAAGCTGTCAGTAAGGCCTTACAAAATCTGGGTCATGAAGTCATGCAAGTCAATGACATCAAGGTGTTACAAGCCACTCCCAAAGAGCAAATCGATGTGGTGTTCAATATTTTACATGGCGCTGATGGTGAGGACGGCCAAGTGGCCGCCTGGTTGAACAAACAGGGTTATGCGCACACCAGTTGTGATTATGTCGGTGCCTGTATCAGTTGGCACAAGGATTTGGCCAAAGTATTGGTTGAAAAAGTGGGGGTTAAAACGCCCAGCAGCCAATTGGTCAGCAATGTTGAAAAATTGGTGATGACGGACGATCAAGCCTGGATTGTTAAACCGGCTTGTGAGGGATCAAGTGTCGGTTTGTATAAAGCAGAAAATCAACAGCAATTGATAAAAGCCGTTGAGAGTAGTTTGCAGGAAACCGATGAAGTCTTGGTGGAAACTTATATCGATGGCGTGGAATGCACCGTAGGTATCGTTGATGGTGAAGTGTTACCGGTAGTAAGCATCAAACCAGCATCTGAATTGTATGACTATCAAGCCAAATACCAAAGCAGCAGTACCCAATATCAATGCCCTGCAGATTTACCAGAGGCTTGGCAACAACAGTTACAAGCAGATGCATTGAAAGCTTACCAAGCCCTGCATTTATCAGCCTGGTGTCGCATAGATTTCATCGTCGACGAACAGGGTAATCGTTGGTTTCTTGAAGCCAATACCACGCCGGGGATGACCACGACCAGTTTGTTGCCCAAGGCAGCCAAACAGCATGGTTGGTCATTTGAACAATTGGTGGAACGAATTCTACAGTGTAGTGGGGTGGCTGATGTCTAAAGCGTTACAACTCACCATTATCTTTTCCATGCTGGTCTTGTTGTTGGTGGTGGCGATGATGAGTGGTTTGATTCAGTCTGATCGCTGGCGCATCACTCAGCTGGAAGTGGCTGCTGAATATGATCGCATCACGCCAGAGCAGTTACGCTTAATGGTAGCGAAAACACCTGAACGTTCGTTCTTCAGGCTGGATGCAGAAGAAGTGAAAAGCAACATCGAGTCCATGTCATGGGTGCGTTATGCCCATGTAGTTAAACAATGGCCTGATACCCTGAAAATAACCATCAAGGAACATCAAGCCATCGCCATTTGGAATGGCAAGGATTTATTGAATCAGTCTGGTGAGGTCTTTCAGGTTGATGCCGTAGATCACCTCAATGCCTTACCTCGGATTTTCGGCTTTGCTGAAGATTCAAAAATGACGCTGGAAAATTTCAACAGGTTTAACCAATTGTTACAACCAGTCGGTTATGAAATACGCGAAGCGCATGTGAATAACAGGGGCGATTGGCGTTTGATATTGCGCAATGGTCTTGAAGTATTGTTGGGCACAGAAAAACACGAAGCACGTATTTTGCGTTTGGCAGATACCTGGGATCAATTGCTCAAAACAGCCGAACGATTGCCCGAACGGGTGGATTTGCGTTACAGCAATGGTTATGTGGTTCGTTGGCGTGAACAGGAAGAATATTTCGAACAGGTGATGGGATAAAGATGGCAAGAAAAAACGAAACAAAACTGCAAGTCGGATTGGATATTGGAACTTCCAAGGTGGTTGCCATTGTTGGTGAGCACCATCCGGATGGTTCGATTGAAGTGGTGGGTATTGGATCATCGCCTTCGCGTGGTTTGAAGCGAGGCGTGGTGGTAGATATTGAGTCAACGGTGCAATCGATCAAACGTGCCATCGAAGAAGCTGAATTGATGGCTGGTTGTGAAATTCAATCGGTTTATGTGGGGATTGCCGGTAGTCACATCCGCAGTATCAATTCAGACGGTATCGTCGCCATCAAGGACAAAGAAGTGTCGCGCAATGATGTCGAGAAAGTATTGGATGCCGCCAAAGCGGTGCCCATTCCTAATGACCAAAAAGTTTTGCATGTGTTGCCCCAGGAATATGTGATTGATGGCCAGGATGGAATCAGGCATCCCATAGGTATGTCGGGTGTGCGTTTGGAGGCACGGGTTCATTTGATTACCGGTTCTGAAAGTGCCGCACAAAACATCAGTAAATGTGTGGCTCGTTGTGGTTTGTCAATTGATCAAATGATTGTAGAACAATTGGCATCTGCAACGGCGGTGCTGACTGAAGACGAAAAAGAATTGGGTGTTTGTATGGTAGACATTGGTGCGGGAACCACCGACATCGCGGTGTTTACCCAAGGCGCCATCAGACATGTGTCCGCGATTCCAATTGCAGGAGATCAGGTGACCAATGACATCGCGGTTTCAATGCGCACACCCACCCAACATGCTGAAGACATCAAATTGAAGTACGCATGCGCATTGCGCCAGTTGGCTTCACCAGAAGAAACCATTTCAGTGCCCAGTGTGGGTGATCGTCAGCCAAGACGCTTGGCGAGACAAACGCTGGCAGAAGTGGTCGAGCCCAGATATGAAGAACTGTTCAGTCTGGTGCAGGCAGATTTACAACGCAGCGGATACATCGATTTGATTGCTGCAGGTATTGTTTTAACAGGTGGTGCATCCCGAATGGAGGGTGCAGTTGAACTGGCCGAAGAGGTCTTTCATGTGCCTGTCAGATTAGGAGTTCCGGTCGATGTGGCTGGACTTAAAGAGGTTGTTAATAATCCCGTTCATGCCACTGGTGTGGGGTTGTTGCAATATGGCGGTAACAATGACTTTGTTGCCGACAGTGTCATGGAATCAGAGGGCTGGTTCCAAAAATTTAAAAAGTGGTTTTTGGGTGACTATTGAGGGAGTCCAAGGTAATTACTTAAAAAAATTAATAACTTTCGGAGGTATATAAAAATGTTTGAATTAATGGAAACAGAAGATACAGGAGCTGTCATCAAGGTGATTGGTGTAGGCGGAGGCGGTGGTAACACCGTACAACAAATGGTTGATGCTGATATTGAAGGTGTGGAGTTTATTTGTGCCAATACCGATATGCAGGCATTGGAAAAAACCAATTGTCGCAATGTGGTACGCATTGGTAACAATGTCACCAAAGGTTTGGGTGCTGGTGCTAACCCAGAAGTGGGCAGACAAGCCGCTTTGGAAGACACTGAACGCCTGAAAGAATGTTTGGCCAATACTGACATGGTCTTTATCACAGCCGGTATGGGTGGTGGAACAGGCACAGGAGCAGCGCCAGTGATTGCGCAAATCGCCAAAGAGATGGGCATTCTGACAGTTGCAGTAGTGACCAAACCCTTCCCATTTGAAGGTAAGCGTCGTATGGATGTGGCCAATAAGGGCATCCAGGACCTGGAACAACATGTCGACTCTTTGATCACCATTCCTAATGCCAAATTGTTGACTCATTTTGGTCGTGATGTGACTTTGTTGAATGCTTTTAAAGCGGCGAATGATGTGTTGCAAGGCGCAGTTCAGGGTATTGCTGAACTGATTACTTGTCCTGGTTTGGTGAATGTTGACTTTGCAGATGTGAAAACCGTGATGTCAGAAATGGGTATGGCCATGATGGGTTCTGGTGTAGGCAAAGGCGATGACCGCGCTGCCACAGCCACTGAATTGGCGATGAATTCACCCTTGTTGGAAGACATTGATATGCATGGTGCTAATGGTGTTCTGGTTAACATCACAGCAGGTATGGACATGACCATTGGTGAGTACGAAGAAATCGGTGACTTGATCAAGGAATATGCGTCTGATGAAGCCACTGTGGTTGTCGGAACTTCGATTGATATGGACATGAAAGATGAAATCAGGGTGACTGTAGTCGCGACTGGTTTGAATAAAGCCATCAAACAAAAACAGTTCAAGTCTGTAGAAATAGTCCGCAATGCCACCAACAATCGGGTTGAGCAACCTATCAGAGCGACACGCGAAGAGACTGTTGAAACAGAAAACACACAATCAAGTGGCAATGCAGTCGTTGATCAACTGCGTGACAGCAAACCCGCTGTAGAAAGTGATGATTATTTGGATATTCCAACATTCCTGAGAAATCAGCTGGACTAAGTTTTACCTCCCGGGCAGTTGGTTCAACCCCGATACTGCCTCAAAGTGACGGCTCAGCCACCCACGCCTCCGGTGGCTGGTTGAGCTGTTTCTCTTTGCGTTCTGGCTCAAGGATTCGCTCTTGATGTCAGAAGTGCAAATCTTTCTGACTTTGAAAACCAGTCATGGCATAATATATTCTTTTGGGGTGGTGTTATGAAAAGCAAAAAAGTTTTTATGGTGTTGGGTTTACTGGCAGGACAGTCTTTGTTAGCGCAGGATGAATCAATAAGCAGT
>JAUHXW010000047.1 GCA_030426705.1 Gammaproteobacteria bacterium | reverse complement strand
CCAGATCTTTTTTTAACTGACTTTCCTGGAAGCCCAACTTGTCGGCAAGAGATTTGGCCTTTTGCACAACAGCAGATTCGGTCAATGGTGCGGCTTTCTCTTTGACCTCCTGGGTGACTTTTTTCTGGATGAACCCTTTGGCTGAGTTTTCCACCCACTCCGGAACTCCATAAGTCAGACCAAATGCGCTTGCAAATAACAACAGTCCAATTAAACCCAGCAATCTTAAAGTCAATGACATCTAAATACCCTCCTGATTAATTTATACCAAAAACGAGCAGATGAGCAATTAGTTAATGGCATCCATGGGTATTGTGCACGGGTTCATGTTTTAAAGAGCTTTAGATTCAGTTTCGATTAATCAACACAAAAAGTCTCTTCAAAACCATCAAGGAAAATATAATCGCCTGCTTCAACATTAAAAAACTCAAGGGCATTTAAAGTGGCCAAACAGGCTTCAGAAGTTTCGTATTGTTCATAATCAAAACCATGGTCCATGTTATCAAAGCCATAGGCCTGGAAGTCGTTTGGATTTACCCCCAAACCATGTGCCTCTGTTTGCCGCTCTATACAAGTTGCATAGGGTGTGGTTGTATCTATTAATCCCGTTTGAACCAGCAGTGGTGCATAATTGGTATAAACTTCATCAAAATACCCAAAAAAACCACAGCTGGGGTAAAACGCCACACCACCTTTTAAACCCTCTGATTGCATTTGTAACCAGCCATTGGGTGTATTGTTGTCAATGCCCAAGAACCAGTCACTCATACTCACCAGTGCGGCATTATCCGAAGCGGCCAGTGAACTGAGTACCGCACCACCGCCATCAGAAAAACCCAATGTATAGACACGATTGATATCTACATCCTGACGACTTTGTAGATAACGTAAGGTGGCATACAAATCCCATGGCCTGCCGAGATATGAGCTGACATTCAAAGGCCTGTCTGCCGGATCAATATTGACCACACCATGGTGATCATAGCCTCTTGGCGTATGACTGTCCGGCGCAATCACCAAAAACTTTTGTGGTAAGCCAAAACGGTTACCCTGACTGAGTTGCTTGCCCCAATACCTGAATTTTCCAGCGATTCCCCAACAGTTTCTGTCATCATCAGCACACATGGGATCGGTTTTATAATACAGCCCTCCTGAACCATGCATCATGATAATGACCGGGAAGGGACCATTCCCTGCCGGTTGCCAAATCATGGCCTCCAAATCCAAAGCGTCTGCATCAAAAGGACTTGGGTAATCATCGATTAAAATTATGTCTGTGGGATCAACTTTTTCATCAGCAGGCGGGGTTGTTGCCTGTGCAGAAACAACAACCCCAAACAAAGCGCTCAAGAGAAATCTTTTCATGCTTCAGTCTTCAAGCCCATGTTTGAAAATCACATCACCATCATAGGACTCAAAAGCACCCATATCAAAACCACCACCACTGGCCACCACATTAGGGTCGTCCCAACCGGTATTGGCTCCCAAATAATCCTTATCATAGGCAGACAATTCAAAACATTCATCCACTGCCAATGACTCTAAGCCATCAATACTGTAGTCTCTTGTTTGTGGGTTTTTAAATTGTGGATTTTGAACCATCACATCATTGCCATACAAGCCACTGTCTTCATGAAACATGATACAAAAGGCAAAGAAGTCATCGGCTTGCTGTTGACTGATGTCAGCCACCAAACCACTTGACGCATCATACACAATGCTGTTGTATAAATTAATGCTAAAAGGTGTTATATCGGTAACAAAAACCGCAGTTTCGGCGAAATTATCAGCAATTGTTGCGTGTTTGATATTTAGCCAGGCATCATTATGCGCCTGAATAACCCCAAAATCTGAAAAGCTGTCAGCACCATTGTTACCATTGCGGCTGATTAAACTGTAATCCATGCGAAATACAGCCGATTCATCCACATATACAGCCGTGCCGAAATCAGCGCGATTGAACTCCATTGCCGCTCTGACCAATTCAACTTCACTGTTATTACCAGTTACAAAAATTCCACCACCCTGTAATTCAGCATAATTTTCCTTGATGTAAGCACAGCGGTCTTTATTGACACATCCTTGAGCAGAACTGTACCAGTTAAATCGCCCTTCAGCTTCAACATAAGCAGCACCGCCTTTGATGGCCGAGTTCAAGGCCATATAACTGTTGGTAGCCTCAAACACGCTGTCAATACCACTGACAAAAACACCGCCACCATTTCCTGTGCCATTGTTATCTGAGTCAGCCACATTGTCTGAAACATTCACAGTCTGTCCAGCCGGTGGGGTTAAATACATTTTGGCGCCATTGTTAACCACCACACCACCGCCATTGATTTTGGCCTGATTACCAGCGATGCCGCGAAAATCCAAAAAGCCATGATCAATCCGACCTGCCTGAAAAACCATGTGACAACCATTGGTGAGATATACACCGCCACCACTTAGGTTGGTGCTGTTGTTTGAAATACCGGCGTTATCTACATGGCTTTGCGTGTAGATATACGAAGTATCATCACAATAAACACCGCCACCCGCCAGGTTGCCTGTATTGTTAATAATGAACAAATCATTTCCTAACCTGACTTCAACATTGGGTGATTGACGCACCGCCAAACCACCACCTGAGTTGGCCCAATTTGCCAGAATCAGGCTGTTTTTTATTGAAACATCATCAGCTGATTTGCGGATTTCCACGCCTCCAGCCTGAGTGTTGTGATGACCTTCGGTGATTTTAAAACCCATGATTTCAACATTACCCGAACCTGTTAACGTGAGTACTGTGCCATCACCTGCACCATCATCATCCAAATCACCTGAAATGGTTGTTTTGGTTTCACCCAAAATTAAATTCTCAGCAGCCTGACAGTTACTGAAACCGCCAATCAATGCGATTTGCTTGGAATCAACTTTAAGGTGTTCCCGATAAATTTTTTGGGTGGTAACCACCACATAATCAGAATTGGCCGCATCAATGGCCTGTTGAATGGTGCTGTAATCACAGTTTTGATCAGTACCCACTGACAACACATCGATATTACCGGCCTGAGCAGGTAATAATGACAATAAAGCCAATAATAACAATATTTTTTTCATTTTAATTCTCCAGTGTATGCGTTGGTTGATTCCAACATGTGCTTATACATTCGGAAAAAATCAGTTGTCGTTTGAAAAAAACGAAAAAAATATCAAAAAAGTTTCAAAAACTTTTCAATGAGCTTAATTCTTGACGGCTCAGGATTGTAGTAATCAGTGATGATTTGAGAGAAAATTCCAGCCGTTTCAGGAGCAATGCGATTTGATGCTTGCAAGCAGGTTTCTAACATTTTCAGCTTGAATGCCAAATGCGAACTGGTGAACCACTTTTGATCCGGGGAACAGTAGGCCGCGATGGTTGACTCATCCTGACTCAAACTTGCCAACTCAATCTCAAGCCAGGCATTTAACAGCGATGAGCCACCACCTGACGTTTCTAACTGCTCTGTCAGCCAGGCAATCCTTTGTTCATCACCCAGATCATTTTGATAGTAATCTTTGATGACTGCCTCGGGAATTTCAATGTCTGCATCCTCTTTCATCACCCAGCTTTTCTGTAACTGGAAGCGTTGGTACTCAGGACTTTGTGTGGCGATTTCATGGGGCTTATCGGCAGTAAGCTGAAACAAATCAAGTGCAAAGTCCTTATAGGGCGGCGACATCAACACCCACAAAGCCATGTTGTAAATATCATAAATATCCGGGTGATCATGACTGGCAGTGGAAAGTACCAAAGGATAGGCTTTGCTTAAATTCTCAAAAACCAAATCAATTCTGAATTGGTACAACCCCAAACGGGCATATTTCATGTATGCACGCGCCAGATATTTACTTTGATTATTTTGACTGAGAATATCTATCGCCTGCTGAATGTACTGTTCTGATTCATCAAGGCGGCCACTGACTTGTAACAAAGTGGTGTAGGGTAGATAGTTGATGGCTAAATGTGGGTGATTTTCATCTATGCTTTTGGCCACCTCAAAAGACTCGTTAAAATATTTTTCTGATTCCTGCAAATCACCGGAACGCCCTTTTAGAATGGCAAAGTTAACCAGAATTGAAGACAAATCAATCCTTTTTTCGCGCAACGGTCGCAACAATTCAATGGCTTTAAGGTACTGCTGTTCAGCCAAAGCCAGATTACCAAGGTTGCGGTTGGTCACTGCCATTGAGTTATACATTGAAGCTTGTAAAGGGTGATCTATTTCAGGGTGTTGTTGCATCCAATCACTGGCTTCAACGCCATAGGCACCTGCCTGTTCATTGAGCGATTGATATTGCGTGACTTTACTCAATAGATAATAAGCATTTAAGCGGTGGCGGGGATTCAATTCCGGTAGCTTTTCCAGCTTGGCCAATATCGCTTCGCCGGCTTTTTGTGCTTGTATATGATGACCATTGGTCTCCTGCAAATGTGCCAAAGTCAGTTCAATATCGATGTAATCAGCATCATTTTCGGCTGTGTACTGAATCAGTGCATCAAAGCTTTTCTGGTAACTGTCCTGAGCTTGCTCATACAAGCCCCTGTTGTTATACAGCTTACCCAATTTACGATAAAAAAAGTTAGCCAGCTCCGCATCTGAGTTCAACAAGGCAGCTTGACTATTGGCCAACTCATCCAAACTTTTCACCAAAGCTTCACCATCAACCACCTGTTCATTGGTCGCAGGATCAGCCTGGTCAATCATCGCTTCGAGCAAGGCAAAACTGCGATCTCTTTGAGTCGTGACTTTGTTCTTTTGACTTTCTATGTTGTACATCGCCACAGCTACAAATAGCAGTGCCAACACACTGATTGTCCCAATCAAACTGATGCCTTTGTTGCGGCGGTAGAATCCTTTGATGCGATACAACATCGATTCTGAAGTTGCATTGATGGGCTTGTGGTTCTGCCAGTTATCCAAATCTTCAGCAAAGTCAGCCATACTTTGATAGCGCAAGTCCGGATCAATGTGCATGGCTGTTTTTATGATGCTTTTCAGGTCTTCGTCCAGCTCGGAATCCTTGAGCACCTGCTTCATGTGCCTGACATCCTGCTGTGGATGGTAGTTTTTCAGATTGGCTTTGGGCAATGGTTTCTTTTTGGTCAACAATTGCAAAAATAAAGCACCGAGGGAAAACACATCTGATCGGGCATCAACGGTTGTACCCAACAATTGTTCAGGCGCGGCCATATCCGGAGTAAATACCTGAGTGACCGTTTGACCGCCCAACACTTCCAGCCTGCCAATGCCAAAATCAATCACTTTGGCCTGCCCCTGTGGGGTGACCAAAATATTGGCTGGCTTGATGTCACGATGTATGACCTGCTGGTCATGGGCATATTGAAACACTTCACACAACCCCTTAAGCAACTCAACCACCTGTTGTTTGCTGAAATTGTTATGGGCACAATAATCGGTGATACTTTCGGCCTGATCCAAATATTCCATCACCATGTAATGAGTACCATCAGCGGTTACCCCGCTGTGATGAAAGGCCACAATAGCAGGGTGCGACAAATTCGATAAAATATACTGTTCACGCTCAAATAATTCGATGGCTTTTTCGGTGATGCCATAGGGTGATAGCAATTTCAAAGCCACCGGCAATTGCTGGTTGTCGTCAATATGATGTGCCAGATACACCGTTGACATACCACCTTTGGCTATAAGCTGGTTGATGTGGTAACCGTCAATCAATTGACCGACCAGATGATTACCTCGTTTCAGGTTGACCATCAGGCTTTCATAGTCATGTTGGTCCAACAGCGGATTACTGGCCGACATGTTAGACAGAATCCTGCGGATTTTCTCAAGCAGCTCAGGTGCCAGCTGCATATTATTCAGCTTGTCAAAAGCTGCATCATGATCCAAACCACTTAAGGATTCGCAAATCTCTATAGCCTGTCGCCACAGCGCTGTATCGGATGGATCAGTCGGATTGGCCATCTTCAATCAAACTCAACAAGATTGATTTGGCCATCAACCACTTTTGATAGACCACGCCTTTGCTTGAATCCATAATATCAGCCATTTCTTCAAAGGAAAAACCACCAAAAAATTTCAGCTCCACCACCTGTGCCAGCTTACCATCAATGTTTTCGAGTTCCGACAAGGCCTTATCTAAAGCCAATACATCTACTTGCATCATGTCTTCACCAGCCACACCTTCGGTTGCCAATGTGGTGTGTATGCCGCTGTTTTTTTGTGACAATTGCTGCCGGAACATATCGACCAGATAAAAGCGCATACAGCGGGCCGTGAGGCTGTAAAAATGTTTGCGGTTTTTTAAGTCAATGTCCTGTATGTTTTTCAATTTAATAAAACATTCGTTGACCAAAACCGTTGGTGTCATTTCCGAATTCTGGCCCATTTTTCGCAATTGGGCATTGGCAATTTTTTTGACTTCGGGATACAACTGCTCAAACAACCAATCGACTTTTTTCCCAGCTTTTAGGGCATCACTGTTGATGATTTTGGTGATGTTAGGCGAGTTACTCATTGGTTTATTGTTTCTGGCTCACACAAGATTTTACCTTGTTTACGCAACCAATGAGCAGAATTAAATCACATTTCAGCCGTGAGAATTATCCTGAGTTCGGCCGCACTTTGCCAGTCATTGTTACACACATACCTTGGCAGGGCCCAAATATCGCTGTTCAGGTTGACATGTTTCGGTTCAGTGGTGAGGGCCGCTTTTAGACCAAGCTGGTGACCGTATTCGGGCAGGTATTGATGGCGCAAATAATCGCTGTAATTGCCGTAAGGGTAGGCGAAATATTCAGCCTGATGCCGGCCTTCGAAATGTGTTTTGATGTGTTGTTGTGACTGCCTGATTTGGATGTCGCAGGCTGATTGGTTATCAATACATGCGAAGGTGTCATCGTTGATATTGTTGTTATCAAGCACACCGTGGTTGTGGTCCCAGCTGTGGTTTTCTATGCTCATCAAGCCAGAATTTTGAGCATCATACCACCATTCATCAGTCCACCAGCCTTGACCTATCAGGCATTTTTCATCCAGTATTTTCCTTGCATCTGGCGATACAATCACAAAGTTACTGATGTGAACCAGTTGCTGGTGTTTGGTTTGATGGTTTTTCAGAATATTGAAAAAACTGGTTTGATTGCCATAATGTGGGTGGTCTACGTCATAATAGTCAAACCAGCTGCCATCATCACAAGTCAAAACCACCGCTTGTTCCACTGCTGAATCAGGTAGCCTACCGAGACGCCACTCAAGTAATTGACTCAATGAAATGATTTGGAACCCCATCTGGTGAATCAACTCCAAATCTGCGGCCAGTGCCACATGGTCATTGTTATGGTAATCAACACCATCAATGCCATTGCCATGGTATGTCAAAATGGGTACTTGCATGGCTGTCAAAGCATGCCTGTTTCGAGTTTGGCTTCCTCTGACATCATCGACTGGTCCCAGGGCGGGTCAAACACGATTTGGCAATCAACGGTGTGGATATCCGGAATCAATTTGATTTTAGCCGCCGCATCAGACACCAATACATCGCCCATACCACAACCAGGTGCGGTCAGGGTCATATCAATTGACACATCATAACCACCAGTTTCAGCTGGCTTGACTTCACATTCATAAACCAAGCCCAGTTCAACAATACTGACAGGGATTTCCGGATCATAAACGGTTCTTAACTGGTTCCAAACCGCTTCTTCGACATCTTGCTGGCTGGCATTTTCCGGAAGTTCAGGTGCAGGTAAAGGCTCTTTACCCAACGCATCGGCATTGTGACCCAATATCATGAACATGCTGCCATCGACAAAAATGGTGAAACTTCCACCCAAAGCCTGGGTGATGTAACCAACCACACCCGCTGGCAATTCAATGGTTTCCCCGGTGGGTACGGCTATGGCTTCGACATCACGCTCTAATTTAAATGGTTCACTGGTCAAACTGTACATGGTTTTTTGCGACCTTTTTCCGGTCTTGGTTGTCTTATGATAGGAACGCAGATTTTATCATGGCATGTGCCAATTGTGCGCATTGTTAAATGTGATGCTTACTTTTGACACATTTAAATACTGGTGCTTCTTGTATAATCACCCAATCCATCGGCAGCTCTTGAAAAATTCAGAGATGACTATATACGCAACCTCACAAAGATTGAGGTTGAATCACTGAGAAGAATAATTATGGAACAGAATACAGCAGAACTGATACAGGCTTTTCAAAACACCAGAGAAGCCATAGGCACCCAGATTTTAGGCCAGCAAAAACTGGTGGATCGATTGTTGATTGCCTTGTTATCTCATGGTCATTTGTTGGTAGAAGGTGCACCAGGTCTGGCTAAAACCACAGCGATTAAAGTACTTTCAGAGTGTATTGAAGGTGATTTTCACCGCATCCAGTTCACCCCTGACTTGTTACCAGCTGACCTCACAGGCACCGACGTCTATCACGCCCAGTCAGCCACTTTTGAATTCCAAAAAGGGCCTTTGTTTCATAACCTGGTGTTGGCAGACGAGGTGAACCGTGCACCTGCCAAAGTACAATCGGCGTTGCTGGAAGCCATGGGTGAGCAACAAATTACCGTGGGTAAAACCACTTATGATTTACCACAACTATTTCTGGTGATGGCCACGCAAAATCCGATTGAGCAGGAAGGTACTTATCCATTGCCTGAAGCCCAATTGGATCGTTTTTTGATGCATGTCACCATTGGTTATCCCGAAGCAGAAACCGAATTGGACATCCTGAAATTATCTCAGCAAAAAGATCTTGCTGAGTTCAACCACAAGCAAAGCCAACAACAACTGCTGACACAGGAACACATATTTGCCGCCCAAAAACATATATTGAATCTGTTTGTGGCCGAAAACCTGGAAAAATACATGGTGGAATTGATTCTGGCCACCAGAAATCCTGGCAAATACGATGCCTCTTTAGACAGCCAAATTGAGTTTGGCGGCTCACCGCGAGCCACCATCGCGCTGGATCGTTGTGCACGTGCACAGGCCTTTTTATCAGGTCGGGATCATTTATTACCTGAAGATATCCATGCGGTTGTTCATGATGTGTTGCGTCACCGCATCATCCTGTCATTTGAAGCTGAGGCCGAAGGTTTAACAGTCGATCAGGTGATTGACCAATTGTTGAACACAGTACCCTTGCCCTGATGGCAACCGAGGCCAAATCCAATCCAAACACCCAGGTTCTGGCCAAAACAATGGTCGGAACTCGACACCATGCCCGACAATTTAACCTGACCAGCATCAAAAAAGCCTCATCAGCCATCAGTGGTTTACACGATTCACGCTTTCGTGGTCGTGGCATGGACTATCTGGAATCCAGAATTTATCAGGCCGGTGATGACATTCGCAACATGGACTGGCGTGTAACCGCCCGCACTGGCGATGCCCACACCAAATTATTTCAGGAAGAAAGGGAACGACCAACCTATCTGGTAGTCGATACCAACCTGGGCATGCACTTTGGCACCCGCCAACAATTCAAATCGGTGTTGGCCAGTAAAGTGGCCGCATTATTGGGCTGGTCCTCAGTAATGCAGGGTGATCGAATAGGCGTGATGACTTTTGGCATTCATGGCGTGCACATCATCAAGGCCACTGCAGGTAAACGCGGGATGATGGCCATGACTGCGCATTTGATTAAAGCCTTTGACCGCAATCAACAAGCAGAAAATCAGCAACACAACCTGGATGAAGCCCTGAAACAATTACGCACCATCATCAGACCCGGCAGCCTGGTGGTTGTGGTCAGCGATTTTTATAGCCTGGGCAAGGATGCCAAAAGACACCTGTTGCAATTAAGAAAACACAACGATGTGCTGGCCATCAAAGTCAGCGACCCTTTTGAAAACAGTTTACCCAAACCCGCATTGTACGGTGTTCAAACAGACAGCCGCCCTAGGGTTTTAGACACCAAACAAAATCGCACCATCAAAAAGCTGTATAACAAACAACAACAACATTTCACTGCGTTGAAAGAAAGTATCATCAAAGCAGGTGTACCATTGATACCCTTGCAAACGGATTACGCCTGGGTCAATGTATTGAAAAATAGCCTGAGTAATCCAACTTTGGCTTACAGCAATTGGGTTAACCAATGGCAAGGAGGGCAAAACAACTGATGCAAGCCCCTGAAATGCCTGTTTTACCCTTGCGGGACATAAAATTACCACCAGAACCCGGCTTCTGGCCTTTGGCGCCTGGTTGGTGGGTGTTGATTGCTTTGCTGTCGATTGTGCTGCTTTGGGTCATCTTTAAATGGTTTGGCCACCTGCGCAAAAAACGTCGATGGCAAGAAATCGACCAACAGTTATCAGCCATTGAATTTGCATTTCAGCAAAATGGCGACAAAAAACAACTGTTAGCCGATTTGTCAGTTTTTCTCCGTCGGTTTGTTAAATTTCAATTGCAACAAAGCCATGCCGTTACGCTGACAGGCCAAAAATGGATTGACCACTTGAATCAACTTCAGGAACAAAAACTGTTTGCACCCTATGCAACGGTGTTAGGCGACGGCGTTTATCAGCAGAACCCGGATTTCGACGCCGATGGTCTGTTACAAGCCACGCGTCAATTTATCCAGCATCAAGTCATGAATCCGCCAAAAGAAACAAAAGCTGTGAAGTCGGAGGTGCAGGATGTATAGTTTTTACTGGCCCTGGGTATTCGCTTTACTACCCTTACCGCTGCTGATTAAATTATTACCACGGGTTAAACAGGCCAGCATCACCACCATTGAAGCGCCTTTTCTGGATGATTTATTTGGTCAGAAAAAAGGACAAAACCAACGTCGTGCATCCTGGCTTAACTGGTTACCCTGGTTGTTGCTGTTGTTGGCAGCCAGTCGACCGCAATGGATTGGCGAAGCTGTGCCACTGCCGATTGAAGGCCGCGATTTGATGCTGGCGATTGATATTTCCGGCAGTATGGAACAACAGGACATGATGATCAATGGTCAGGCTGTGGACCGATTGACTGCGGTTAAAAAGGTTGCCGGAGAGTTCATTGATCGGCGGGTGGGTGATCGCATCGGTTTGATTTTGTTTGGTGAGAATGCCTATTTGCAGGCTCCACTGACGTTTGATCGAAAAACGGTGAAAACGTTATTGTACGAAGCCGCCATTGGTTTGGCTGGTAAATCTACAGCCATTGGTGACTCGATTGGTCTGGCTGTCAAAAAAGCCCGCGAAAACGAAGAAGGCAATCGGGTGTTGATTGTGCTGACCGATGGGCAAAACACCGCTGGCGCCATTGAGCCTTTGAAAGCTGCTGAGTTGGCTCGTACCGAGAAACTGAAAGTTTATACCATTGGCGTGGGCGCAGATCAAATGGTGGTCAACAGTTTTTTTGGTGGACAACGCACCATCAACCCGTCTTCAGATCTGGATGAAGCCACACTGCGACGCATTGCAGCCATCACCGAGGGACAATATTTTCGTGCCAGAGACACCCAAGAACTGGAACAAATCTATGCGATTTTGGACGAACTGGAACCCTTGGCTGAAGAAGAACAGTTTTATCGACCCACCGAGGAACTGTTTTTTTGGCCATTGGCAGGTTTGTTGTTGTCTTTGTTTTTTACCCTTTGGCTGAGGCAGTTACAATGATGGATGAATTCACCTGTACCGCTTTTCATTTTCTTAGGCCACAGGTTTTGTGGTTGTTGATACCGGCTGCTGTGTTGTTATACTTCTGGCTCAATAACACCAGCCGACAAGACGGTTGGCAACAAAGTTGTGATCCTGAATTGTTGGCCGCCATGCAAATTCAAACTTCGGCCAAAGGCACGCGCTGGACCTGGTTGTACTGGCCCATCACTTTCCTGACCATCGTCGCTTTGGCAGGCCCTGCAGTGCGACAAATGCCCGTGCCCATGGTTAAAAACCAATCGGCCCTGATCATTGCACTTGATGTGTCCAAAAGCATGTTGTCAGATGATTTAAAACCATCCAGGTTACAACGAGCCAAGTTCAAAATTCAGGATTTACTGGAACAGCGCAAAGACGGGCAAACTGCTTTGGTGGTTTACTCAGGTGATGCCTTTGTGGTCACACCATTGACCGATGACACCGAAACCATAGTCTCGTTAATGGATGTACTTGATCCCAGCATCATGCCAGTCTCCGGGACCAATACCCAGGCTGCTTTGGACAAAGCCACAGAGCTGTTGGAACAAGCAGGCATCAACCGTGGTCAAATCCTGTTGGTAACTGACAGCATTGATATGTACAAAGCCGAAGACAAACTTAAACAAGTGGCGGATGATGGCACAGTGATTCATGTGCTGGCTGTCGGTACTGCAACCGGTGCGCCGATTCCCACCAACCAGGGCTTCCTCAAAGACCTGCGTGGCCAAATTGTGATACCGAAAGTCAATTTTGATGATTTGCAAGAAGCTGCCAGAATGGGTCAGGGACGTTTCAGTGTGTTGTCAAACAGTAATGATCGGGATGAATTGTATGAATTGAACCCGGCAAACGACGATGAAGACAATAAGGATGAACTGGGTGGCGAAAATTTCATCGATGACGGGCCTTTACTGGCTTTGTTAATTGTACCGTTATTGGCCTTGTTGTATCGCCGTGGTATTTTGATGGTGTTGTGTTTGGGTTTTATGCTCAACACCCAACCCAGCCATGCTTTTGAATGGGATGATTTGTGGTTAAACAAAGATCAGCAGGCGTTTCGCGAACTTGAAAATGATCCGACAAAAGCCTTTCAAAAAGCCGAAAACCAAAAAATCAAAGCTGCAGCAGCCTACAAAAAACAGGATTTCAAAGCCGCGCAAAACCTGTATCCTGAGAATGGTCAAAGTCTTGTAGATCACTACAATCGCGGAAATGCGCTGGCACAAGCTGGTGAATATCAAGCCGCCATAGAAAGCTATGAACAAGCCCTGACTTACAACCCTGACGACGAAGACACCCTGTACAACAAAAAGCTGATTGAAGAAGCATTGCAACAACAGCAGCAAAATCAACAAAACCAGCAGGACCAAAACGATCAGCAAAACCAGGATGGTGAGCAAAATCAGGACAACCAACAACAACAGCAACAACAACAAGACCAGCAAAACCAGGAAAGCAGCGAACAGGAAAAACGCGAGCAACAACAGCAGGCACAAAAAGACCAGCAGTCTGAAACCGGTGAAGAGCAACAGGAAGACCAGCAACAAAAACAACAAGCTGAACAACAGCAACCGGGCGGCATTGGCGCGCAATAGCGAGACCGCGGCGCCCAGCCAGGCAAATCCGGCTGAAAACGGCCTCGGCGTGCGTGGATCCCCGGGATCATCCATGGCTGTTCAGCCCCTGCCGGTCGCCCCGGCCGGGGGTAATGTGAAGGACTCGGACATTGAATTCGGCCACCGGGGGCGGCATGTGGTAACAAGGCGCCCATTGTAGACCAAGCCCGCGCCGCGCCCGGGCCATAACAGGAACCCGCTCCCCATGAATCGATTGCCCGCCAATGGCGTCA
>JAUHXW010000046.1 GCA_030426705.1 Gammaproteobacteria bacterium | reverse complement strand
ACTGACGTAACTGGCGCATGTGAGTTACCAGAAGGTGTAGAAATGGTTATGCCTGGTGACAACGTCAAGATGAAAGTTGAATTGATTTCACCGATTGCGATGGATGAAGGTTTACGCTTCGCTATTCGTGAAGGTGGCCGTACAGTAGGTGCGGGTGTTGTAGCAAAAATTATCGAGTGATAATTTAACTCGTGACACAAAAGCCAACAGTTAACCCTGTTGGCTTTTGCTGTCTTAACGATTTTTTAGGCCAGTAGCTCAATTGGCAGAGCAGCGGTCTCCAAAACCGCAGGTTGGGGGTTCGATTCCCTCCTGGCCTGCCATTGCTTTTTAAAAGTGATGGGCAGAATTGGATTATATGTATGAGTGGTGTTGAGTCAGCACAAGGTGCTGGTGATAAAATAAAATGGTATTTAGCCATAGCAATAATCATTGCTGGTGTGGCTGCTAATCTTTATTTTGTGGATACTTATCCAACAATCATCAGGGTTTTGATGGTTATTGGTGGTGTTTTGGTGGGTGGCTTTTTGGGTTATAACACCAGCAAGGGCAAAGAGTTTGCCAGATTTGTAAAAAATGCCAACATAGAAAGACAAAAAATTGTCTGGCCGACAAAAAATGAAACCATCCAAACAACCATTATTGTGATTGTGTTGGTGATTATCATTGGTTTCTTTTTGTTCTTGGTCGATTCACTTTTCAGTAACCTCTTAGAATACTTCTTCGAGTAAACATTTTATAAGGAGTTTTTGTTCATGGCGCACAGATGGTATGTAGTTCACGCTTATTCAGGCTTCGAGCAACAAGTTTGTAAGTCTCTGGAAGAGCGTATTGAGAGATACCAAATGCAGGATTCTTTTGGCGAAGTACTGGTGCCCAAAGAAACTGTTGTGGAAATGAAAAAAGGGCAAAAACGTAAAAGTGAAAGAAAGTTTTTCCCAGGTTATGTTTTGGTGCAAATGGAAATGAACGACGAAACATGGCATTTGGTGAAAAGTGTGCCTAAAGTTTTGGGCTTTATTGGCGGTACTGCAGAAAAGCCTGCGCCCATTACCGAGCGTGAGGCCAATGCCATCTTGCAACGCATTGAAGATGGTGAGAATAAGCCGCAACCAAAAACATTGTTCGATGTCGGCGAAGTTGTTCGCGTCATCGACGGCCCCTTTGCCGATTTCAATGGCGAAGTGGAAGAAGTCAACTATGAAAAGAGTCGCATGCGTGTGGCTGTTTCCATTTTTGGTAGATCAACTCCGGTTGAATTGGAATTCAGCCAGGTTGAAAAAGTTTAATAAAGTGCAGCGCTTTGCGCTGTTAATTAAATAATCTTGTGAAGCCGGTTTTTGTCCGCTAGGGCAAAAGAAAGCAAGCAAGGTCACAATTAACAATGGGGAGCCCGATTAAATTCAGGCGTTTGTACCCGGAGAGAAATAATGGCTAAGAAAGTACAGTCGTACATCAAATTACAAGTGCCTGCTGGTCAGGCCAATCCTTCGCCACCAGTTGGTCCTGCATTGGGTCAGCATGGTGTTAATATCATGGAATTCTGTAAAGCGTTCAATGCGCAAACAGGTTCGGTTGAACCAGGTTTGCCCATTCCAGTTGTGATCACTGTTTACAACGACAGAAGCTTTACTTTCATTACCAAAACGCCACCTGCTGCAGTTTTGTTGTTGAAAGCTGCTGGTATCAAGAGTGGTAGTGGCACACCTAATACTGACAAAGTGGCTAAATTGGGTCGTGAGCAATTGGAAGAAATTGCCAAAATGAAAGAACCTGATTTAACGGCAGCCGACATGGATGCCGCGGTGAGAACCATTGCTGGTACTGCGCGCAGTATGGGTATTGAAACTGAAGGAGTGAAATAATGGCTGGTAAAAGAATCAAAGCATTGAAAGCTCAGGTAGACAAAAACAAAAAATACGACATCGCTGAAGCATTGAGTTTTGTTAAAGACAACACGTCAAAAAACTTCGATGAAACTGTTGATGTTGCCATCCAATTGGGTGTTGATGCCAGAAAATCAGACCAAACTGTTCGTGGTGCAACTGTGCTACCTAATGGTACTGGTAAAAGCGTAAAAGTGGCAGTTTTTGCTCAAGGTGAAAAAGCCGAAGAAGCCAAAGCTGCAGGTGCGGACGTGGTTGGTTTTGATGATTTGGCTGATCAAGTCAAAAAAGGTGACTTCGACTTTGATGTTGTTATCGCAGCTCCGGATGCGATGCGTGTCGTGGGTCAGTTAGGTACCATTTTAGGTCCTAAAGGCTTGATGCCTAACCCTAAAGTTGGCACCGTAACACCTGATGTGGCTACTGCTGTCAAAAACAACAAATCTGGTCAAGCCATGTACCGCATTGATAAAGCTGGCATTATCCATACTGTATTGGGTAAAGCGTCTTTCTCAGCGGATGCTTTGAAAGAAAACTTACAAGTTTTGTTGACTGATCTTGGCAAGAAAAAGCCTGCTACATCAAAAGGTAAATTCATCAAAAAAATCTGTGTCTCATCTACCATGGGTCCTGGTTTGGAAGTTGATGAAGCCAGCTTAGGCTTGTAAGCAAATTTAAGAAAAAGAATTTTGAGGGTTGTTGGATGGATTCCTGACAACAACCATCAAAGACCGTAGGTGATTTGAACTTGGTTTCAATCTTAATTTCCTACGCAGATGGTGCCCCAATAAAGAATACTATTGGTCACCAAAATGGTTCCGCCTGACGCGCTGGTCGCAATGGCGGGTTATGAGTACTGCAGCATATGCTGCATGAGCCTTTGGAGGTTATCATGGCGCTCAATTTAGAGCAGAAAAAAGCTGTAGTCAGTGAAATTGCCAGTGTTGCTCAAGATGCACACTCTTTGGTAGCTGCTGAATATCGTGGTTCTTCGGTTGAACTGATGACTGCGATGCGTGCAGACGCCCGTAAAAACGGTGTTTACCTGAGGGTTGCTAAAAACACTTTGGTCAAACGAGCTGTTGAAGGAACTGATTATGAATGTGTACAAGATTCATTGGTAGGTCCTTTATTGTTTGCGTTCAGTCAGGAAGATCCTGGTTGTGCCGCACGTTTGATTAAAGAGCACGCGAAAGAAAACGACAAATTAGAAGTCAAATTTCTTTCAATCGGTGGTGACTTGTTGGCGGCGTCCGAGTTGGGACGTTTGGCCGATTTGCCAACGAAAGATCAAGCAATTTCTATATTGATGTCTGTCATGAAGGCACCAATTACGAAATTTGTAAGAACTTTGGCAGAGCCACACGCAAAACTGACACGTACTATTGCAGCTATCAAAGATTCAAAAGCTGCTTAAGTAAAAACATATATATTTTTGGAGAATTAAAATGGCCGTATCAAAAGATGATATTTTAGAAGCAATCTCAGCAATGAGCGTAATGGACGTTGTTGAACTGATTGAAGCTATGGAAGAGAAATTTGGTGTTTCAGCTGCTGCTGCCGCAGTTGCTGCTGCTCCAGCTGCCGCTGCTGGTGGTGAAGCTGCTGCTGAACAATCAGAGTTCGACGTAATCCTGGCTGGTTTCGGTGACAAGAAAGTTGGTGTAATTAAAGCTGTTCGCGGCATCACTGGCTTGGGCTTGAAAGAAGCCAAAGAATTGGTTGAAGGCGCTCCTGCTCCTATCAAAGAAGGTGTAGAGAAAGCTGAAGCAGAAGAAGTGAAAAAACAACTCGAAGAAGCAGGTGCGACTGTAGAGTTGAAATAATTACACAACGTAATTAAAGAAACCTAAAGGCTGGCATTTTATGTCGGCCTTTAGTCGCTTAACAATATTGATAAACATTTAACAAAGTTTAAGCGTAAAAAATACATTAAATTCAACAAGATAGAATATTTGTCTTGTTAACTACGGTGAAGGTGGCAAAAGCGATGGGTTATACATTTACTGAGAAAAAGAGAATCAGAAAGGACTTCGGTAGTTCTTCAGCTGTACTGGATGTTCCATACTTGTTAGATACACAAGTTAAATCATTCGAAGCATTTTTGGGCGAAAACGATAAAGGCCTGAATGGTTTGAATGATGCATTAAATTCAATATTCCCGATTGAAAGTTATTCTGGGTTTGCCAGATTGGAATACATCAGTGTTGGTGTTGAAGATCCGGAATTTGATGTTTTGGAATGTAAATTGCGTGGTATGACTTATGCTGCCTCTATTCGAGCCAAAATCCAATTGGTGATTTACGATAAAGAAAAAAGCACCAAGAAAAAGAAAAAAGTTAAATACATCAAAGAGCAAAGTGTTTACCTGGGCGATTTGCCATTAATGACACCGACAGGTACTTTTGTGATCAATGGTACAGAACGTGTGATCGTGAATCAATTGCACCGTTCACCTGGTGTGTTCTTTGATCATGATAAAGGCAAGACCCATTCATCAGGTAAGATTCTTTATTCAGCACGCGTTATCCCTTACCGTGGTTCCTGGTTAGACATGGAGTTTGATGCCAAGGATTGTGTTTATGTGCGTATCGACCGCAGAAGAAAATTACCAGCGTCAATTTTACTGCGTGCTTTGGAATTTGATAACGAGCAAATTCTGGACATGTTCTTTGAGAAGATTACCATCACATTGAACAAATCCAATGCCAAAATGAAATTGGTTCCAGAATATATCAAGGGTGAAACTTTTAACTTTGATATTAAGGATGGCAAAGAAGTTATTGTTGAAGCAGGGAAACGCATCACCAGTCGTCATGAAAGAAAGCTGAAAAAATCAAAATTAACAGCTTTGACCTTGGAAGACAGTTATCTGGTTGAAAAAGTTCTGGCGCATAACATCATCGATAAAGAAACTGGTGAAGTGATTTTTGCTGCCAACACCACCATCACCGAAGAAGTTTTGGAAAAACTGCGTGATGCCGGCGTTAAATCTTTTGATATTTTGTTGGTCAATGATTTGGATCGTGGTCCATACATGTCAAATACTTTGAACATTGATCCAACCACAACACCAGAAGAAGCACTGATTGAAATCTACCGCATGATGCGTCCAGGTGAGCCACCTACTGAAGAAGCCTCACGCACCTTGTTTGATGGCTTGTTTTTCGCCAAAGAAAGGTATGATTTATCAGCCGTTGGTCGAATGAAATTCAACATGCGTTTGGGACGTGAAGAAGTTGAAGGTTCAGGTACCCTGAGCAATGAAGATATTGTTGATGTGATGAAAGAATTGGTCAATATTCGAAACGGTATTGGTCAGGTTGATGACATCGACCACTTAGGTAACAGACGTGTTCGTTCTGTCGGTGAAATGGCGGAGAACGTTTTCCGTGTGGGTTTGGTTCGTGTACAACGTGCTGTCAAAGAACGTTTAACAGTGGCTGAATCTGAAGGGTTAACTCCACAAGATTTAATCAATGCCAAACCGATTTCAGCGGCCATTAAAGAGTTCTTTGGTTCTAACCAATTGTCACAATTTATGGACCAAAACAATCCTTTGTCTGAAATCACGCATAAACGCCGTGTTTCAGCTTTGGGACCTGGTGGTTTGACCCGTGAGCGTGCCGGTTTTGAGGTGCGTGACGTGCATCCAACTCACTACGGTCGCTTGTGTCCTATTGAAACACCTGAGGGTCCAAACATTGGATTGATTAACTCAATGGCGGTATATGCCCGCACCAATGATTACGGCTTTTTGGAAACACCTTACCGTAAAGTGGTTAATGGTAAAGTAACTGATGAAATCGTGTACTTGTCAGCGATTCAGGATTCGGACAATCCCATTGCGCAAAACAGTGCCAAACTTGACAAAAACGGCAAATTTGCGGATGAATTCATCATTTGTCGTCACAAAGGCGAAGTGGTCTTGAAACAAGCTGAAGAAATCAGTTACATGGACGTGTCAGAGAAACAAATTGTTTCTGTGGCGGCCGCTTTGATTCCGTTCCTGGAGCATGATGATGCCAACAGGGCCTTGATGGGATCTAACATGCAACGCCAAGCAGTACCAACCTTGAAAGCTGATAAGCCTTTAGTGGGTACTGGCATGGAGCGCATCGTATCGCGTGATTCTGGTGTGACCGTGATAGCAAAACGTGGCGGTGTGGTTGAAATATCAGATGCCGGTCGTATCGTGGTGCGTGTTGATCAGTCAGAGATTGGTGAAAAAGACCCTGGCGTTGATATTTACAACCTGATTAAATACATGCGTTCAAACCAAAACACTTGTGTGAACCAACGGCCAATTGTGAAAGTCGGTGATCGCATTGAAGCCGGTGACGTATTGGCTGATGGCCCGTCTACAGATTTGGGTGAATTGGCATTGGGTCAAAACATGCTGGTGGCTTTCATGCCCTGGAATGGTTACAACTTCGAGGATTCTATCCTGATTTCTGAAAGGGTTGTTAAAGAAGACCGCTTGACCACCATTCACATTGAAGAATTGACCTGTATTGCTCGTGATACCAAGTTGGGTTCTGAAGAAATCACAGCCGATATTCCAAACATCAGTGAAGGTACTCTAACCAAACTGGATGATTCTGGTATTGTTTATGTCGGAGCTGAAGTTGGCCCTGGCGATATTTTGGTGGGTAAAGTGACACCTAAAGGTGAAACCCAGTTAACCCCAGAAGAGAAATTGTTGCGAGCCATCTTTGGTGAAAAAGCTTTGGATGTGAAGGATTCATCTTTGCGTGTTAAATCCGGCACCAGCGGAACTGTTGTTGATGTACAGGTTTATACTCGTGAAGGCATTGAGAAAGGTTCACGTGCAGAACGCATTGAACAGGAAGAAATCGAACAGGTTCGTAAGGATCTGAATGATCAGTTCCGTATCATGCGCTCGGTAATTCACCAACGTATTCGTGAGTTGTTACTAGGTGCTAAAGTAACCAAAGCACCGGGTTTGAAAAAAGGCGCTGTGATTGAAGAATCCTATTTTGATACGCTGGAATTGGATCAATGGTTCGAAATCAAACCACAAGACAATAAGCTGGCGGAACAAATGGATGAACTGGCAGAACAAATTTCAGAGCAACGAACCATATTCGATAAACGCTTTGAAGAGAAAAAAGCCAAAATCATGAAAGGTGATGATTTGGCACCTGGTGTGTTGAAAATGGTTAAGGTTTACCTTGCTGTTAAACGTCGCATTCAGCCTGGTGACAAAATGGCAGGCCGTCATGGTAACAAAGGTGTGATTTCAATGATTGTTCCCGAAGAGGACATGCCATTTGATGAGAATGGGCGTCCCGTGGACATTTGTTTGAACCCATTGGGTGTACCATCTCGAATGAACATTGGACAAATTTTAGAGGTCCACTTAGGCATGGCTGCTCGTGGTCTGGGTTACCAGATTGAGCAAATGCTTGAAGAAAAGGCCACAGCTGCCAAGATGAAGGAATTCCTGACAGAAGTTTATAACATTGATGGAGACGGCAAAGTTAATTTCAGTGGCTTCAGTAAAGATGAAATCATGGAATTGGCAGGCAACTTAAAGGGTGGTGTACCCATGGCAACACCAGTATTTGATGGTGCTAAAGAGGAACACATCCGTAAATTGTTTAAACTGGCCGGCCTTGATGAAGATGGGCAAACCACTTTGTTCGATGGTCGCACCGGTAAGAAATTCGATCGTAAGGTCACCGTGGGTTATATGTACATGCTGAAATTGAATCATTTGATTGATGACAAGATGCATGCACGTTCAACCGGTCCTTACTCGTTAGTTACGCAACAACCATTAGGTGGTAAAGCACAATTTGGTGGTCAGCGTTTTGGTGAGATGGAGGTGTGGGCACTTGAAGCATATGGTGCTGCTTATACCTTGCAGGAAATGTTGACAGTTAAATCTGATGATGTTCAAGGCAGAAATGCGACTTATAAGAACATTGTTGATGGTAATCACAACACCGTTTCAGGTATTCCTGAGTCATTCAATGTTTTGGTCAAAGAGGTTCGCGCCTTGGGCTTGAACATGGAATTGGATAACGAGTAAGTCTAGGAGAAAAGCATGAAAGATTTAATTAAATTATTTAATCCTAAAAAAGAAACCCAGGACTTTAACTCAATTAAAGTCTCGTTGGCGCCACCTGAGTTGATTCGCTCGTGGTCATACGGAGAAGTCAAGAAACCTGAAACCATCAACTACAGAACATTCAAACCTGAGCGTGATGGTTTATTCTGTGCCGCAGTGTTTGGTCCGATTAAGGATTATGAGTGTTTATGCGGAAAATACAAACGCATGAAACACCGTGGTGTGGTTTGTGAAAAATGTGGTACTGAAGTGACTTTGACCAAAGTGCGTCGTGAGCGCATGGGTCACATTGAATTGGCCAGTCCGGTTGCTCATATTTGGTTCTTGAAATCGTTGCCTTCGCGCATTGGTTTGATGCTGGATATGACTTTACGTGAAATCGAACGTATCTTGTATTTCGAATCATTTGTGGTAACCGATCCAGGTATGACTGATTTGGAAAAAGGTTCATTGCTGACAGATGAGCAATATGCGCAAGCGATTGAAAATTGGGGTGATGAATTCAAAGCACTGATGGGTGCTGAGGCGATTTATTCTTTATTGGAAGAAATCGACATCAATGCTGAATTGGTGAAAATGCACGAAGAAATTGAGTCGACTAAATCAGCCACCAAGATCAAGCGTTTGTCCAAGCGAATTGCTTTGTATGATGCGTTCAATAAGTCAGGTAACAAACCTGAGCACATGATTTTGACTGTGTTGCCGATTTTGCCGCCTGATTTACGTCCGCTGGTACCATTGGATGGTGGTCGTTTTGCGACTTCGGACTTGAATGATTTATACCGTCGTGTGATCAATCGAAATAATCGTTTGAAGCGTTTATTGGATTTACATGCGCCAGACATCATTGTACGTAATGAAAAACGCATGCTGCAGGAGTCGGTTGATGCCTTGTTGGATAACGGTCGTCGTGGCCGTGCGGTAACAGGTTCAAACCGCAGACCATTGAAATCTTTGGCAGACATGATCAAAGGTAAACAAGGTCGTTTCCGTCAAAACCTGCTGGGTAAACGTGTAGACTACTCTGGCCGTTCGGTGATTGTGGTCGGTCCTACCCTGCGTTTGCATCAATGTGGTTTACCCAAGAAAATGGCTTTGGAATTGTTCAAACCATTTATTTTGGGTCGTTTGTTAAAAGATGGTTTTGTTTCAACCATTAAAGCCGCCAAGCGTTCGGTTGATGCCGAAACACCTGAAGTTTGGGATATTCTGGAGCAGGTGATTCGTGAGCATCCAATCTTACTGAACCGTGCGCCTACTTTGCACAGACTGGGTATTCAAGCCTTTGAACCTGTGTTGATTGAAGGTAAAGCCATTCAATTGCATCCTTTGGTATGTACAGCGTTCAATGCTGACTTTGACGGTGACCAAATGGCGGTTCACGTGCCCTTGTCAATCGAAGCACAGTTGGAAGCCCGTACTTTGATGATGTCAACCAACAATATTTTATCACCAGCTTCTGGTGAGCCCATTATTGTGCCATCACAAGACGTGGTATTGGGTTTGTATTATATGACCCGTGCTTTGATCAATGAAAAAGGCGAAGGGATGATCTTCTCTGACATGAGCGAAGTCAATCGAGCTTATCAAAACAATGAAGTTTCTTTGCAGGCTTTGGTTAAAGTCAGATTGACCACCACTGATGAAGAAACGGGCGAGGAATCAACCAATTTGGTTGAGACCACTGTAGGTCGTGCAATTCTGGCTGATATTTTGCCCAAAGGTTTGGATTTCAAATATATGAACCAAACTTTGAAGAAAAAAGAAATTTCCAATTTGCTGAATGAGTGTTATCACCAGTTGGGTACCAAAGCGACCGTTATTTTCGCTGATAAATTGATGTACACTGGATTCAGATACTCAACCATTGCTGGTATTTCAATTGGTGTAACTGACTTGACCATTCCTGAAGCCAAGAAAACCATTCTTGAAGAAGCTGATAAGGAAGTTTTGAAAATTCAGGAGCAATACACCACTGGTTTGGTAACCGCTGGGGAGCGTTATAACAAGGTTGTTGATATTTGGTCAAAAGCCAATGAAGACGTGGCCAATGCCATGATGGAAGTTTTGGGTAAGGATGAAGTTACCGACAAAGAGGGTAAAAAGGTTTACCAAGATTCCATGAATTCAGTTTTTATCATGGCTGACTCAGGCGCCAGGGGCTCACAAGCGCAAATGCGTCAATTGTCAGGTATGCGTGGTCTGATGGCAAAACCAGATGGATCTATTATTGAAACTCCGATTAAAGCCAACTTCCGTGAAGGTTTGGACGTGATGCAGTACTTCTCGTCAACTCACGGTGCACGTAAAGGTTTGGCTGATACGGCATTGAAAACAGCAAACTCTGGTTACTTGACGCGTCGTCTGGTTGATGTGGCACAAGATGTGGTTATCACTGAAACAGATTGTGGCACCAATGAAGGTTTGGTCATGCAACCCATCGTTGATGGTGGTGAGGTGATTGAAACATTGGCCGAACGTGTTTTAGGTCGTGTTGTTGCTGTCGATGTTGAGAATCACAAGGGTGAAGTGGTTATTGAGGCAGGTACTTTGATTGGTGAAGAAAGCCTTGAAGTGATTGAGGTAAACGGTTTGGACAGCATCATTGTGCGTTCGCCCATCACTTGTGAGTCAGAGTACGGTATTTGTGCTCAATGTTATGGCCGTGACTTGTCAAGAGGTCATCGTGTGAACATCGGTGAAGCTGTGGGTGTGATGGCGGCGCAATCAATTGGTGAGCCAGGTACACAGCTGACCATGCGTACCTTCCACATTGGTGGTGCGGCATCTAAAGCAGCTGCTTCTGATCATGTGCAGGTTAAATCTGACGGTAGCATCAGAATGCACAACATCAAGCACGTAACCAATGCCGATAAGAAACTGGTTTCTATTTCTCGTTCTGGTGAAATTTCAGTAATGGACAAATCAGGTAAAGAGAAAGAGCGTTATAAAGTACCTTACGGTGCAGTGATTAACATCAAAGACAATGAACAGGTGAAAGCCGGTGACATCATTGTTAATTGGGATCCGCACACGCATCCAATCGTATCTGAAGTCGCTGGTCGCGTAGCGTTGAGCGACTTCAAAGAAGGTGTGACAGTAGAAGAGCGTGTCGATGAATTGACCGGATTGACCAGTTACATCATTACTGATCCAAAACAACGTGGTTCTGCAGGTAAAGACCTGCGTCCAATGGTTCGATTGGAAGATAAGAAAGGTAAGCCCATCATGATTCCCGGGTCGGATGTGCCTGCACAATATTTCTTACCACCAGGTGCTGTGATTAACATTCAAAATGGTCAGGATGTTGCCGTCGGTGACTTCTTGGCGAGGATTCCACAAGCTTCATCGAAAACCCGTGATATCACCGGTGGTTTGCCGCGTGTTGCTGACTTGTTTGAAGCACGACGTCCAAAAGATGCGGCTGTTCAAGCTGAAGCATCGGGTATTGTCAGTTTTGGTAAAGACACCAAAGGTAAAAACCGTTTGGTGATTACTCAGGCTGATGGTGAAAAAGTTGAGACTTTGATTCCAAAATGGCGTCAGATTATTGTGTTTGAAGGTGAGCATGTTGAAAAAGGTGATGTGGTGGTTGAAGGTGAACCAAACCCACATGACATTTTGCGTTTACAAGGTGTTACAGCTTTGGCCGCCTATCTGGTAAACGAGATTCAGGATGTGTATCGCTTACAAGGTGTGAAAATCAACGACAAACACATTGAATGTATCATCCGTCAAATGTTGAGAAAAGTTGAAATTGTTGAGCCAGGTGATACCGATTACCTGAAAACAACTCAATTGACTTACAAAGAAGTCATTGCAACCAACCGTGAATTCATCAAGCAAGATGGTATTCCAGCCACTTTCGAAGTGTTGTTGTTGGGTATCACCAAAGCTTCATTGGCAACTGATTCATTCATCTCTGCAGCATCGTTCCAGGAAACCACACGTGTGTTGACCGAAGCATCGGTTAAAGGCACCAAGGATTACTTGCGTGGTTTGAAAGAGAACGTTATTGTTGGTCGATTGATTCCGGCAGGTACAGGTTTGGCTTACCACCAAGAGCAAATGCAGTCTAAAGAAGCAGAGTTGCAATCTGAACTGCAAGCCATGGTGAACGAAGCAAATTTGTCTGGAGGCGCAGTTGATTCTGAGCAAGAATTGATGGATCAGTTAAACAATTTGGATGAAGAGCCCATGTTAGGCTCTGATGAGAACGAGTAATGAGGAAAGAGCAGCTTCAAAAAACCTGAATCTGTACTTGACTAATAAGGGGTAAATAACTAAAATCCCCGTTCTTATTTTCGGCAGGCCGGTATTTACTGGCCTGTCGTTTATTTTTTTATAGGTAAATTAGCATATGGCAACAGTAAATCAATTGGTTAGAAAACCAAGAAAATCGAAAATCGAGAAGACCAATGTGCCGGCTTTAGAAGGATGTCCGCAGCGTAGGGGTGTTTGTTCACGTGTTTACACAACAACACCTAAAAAACCTAACTCGGCATTGCGTAAAGTGGCTCGTGTAAGATTGACTAATGGCTATGAGGTAACCAGCTACATCGGCGGTGAAGGACATAATTTACAAGAGCACTCTATCGTATTGATCAGGGGTGGTCGTGTGAAGGACTTGCCAGGTGTTCGTTATCACATTGTCCGTGGTGCATTGGATACAGCAGGCGTGAACAACCGTAAACAAGGTCGTTCAAAATACGGTACTAAGCGACCTAAATAATCATAGGGGATAGAGATGTCTAGAAAGAAAAGTAATTTTAAACGTGACGTGTTGCCTGATCCAAAGTACGGAAGTGAACTGATCAGTAAATACATCAACATGGTCATGAAAAGCGGTAAGAAGTCTGTGGCAGAAAAGATTGTCTATGGTGCCATGGAGCAAATTGCTCAGAAAGAAAAAGGTGATGTGGTTGAATTGACCCAGGCGGCTTTAGAAAAAGTTAAGCCTATGGTTGAGGTTAAATCTCGTCGTGTTGGTGGTGCGACTTACCAGGTTCCTGTGGAAGTGCGTCCAAGAAGGCAGATGGCATTGGCCATGCGTTGGACCATTGAAGCTGCCCGTAAGCGTGGTGAAGCCAATATGCCATTGAAATTGGCAGGTGAGATGATGGACGCTTTGCATGATCGTGGTGCTGCCATGAAGAAAAGGGAAGAAGTTCATAAAATGGCTGAAGCCAATAAGGCTTTTGCTCATTACCGTTGGTAATCTTTTAAGATCACTGCAGGAAAGGATATTGAAGTGGGCCGCAAAACACCAATTGAGAGATACCGCAACATTGGCATCATGGCCCACATTGATGCCGGTAAAACAACCACCACTGAGCGGGTGCTGTTTTACACAGGGATTTCTCACAAAATAGGTGAAGTCCATGATGGCAATGCCACCATGGATTGGATGGAACAGGAACAGGAGCGTGGCATCACGATCACATCGGCTGCCACCACTTGTTTCTGGAAAGACCACCGCATCAACATCATTGATACGCCCGGTCACGTGGACTTCACTGT
>JAUHXW010000045.1 GCA_030426705.1 Gammaproteobacteria bacterium | reverse complement strand
TAATGGTAATCCCTGCTTCCATTGGGCCCGCCTACCACCATCACTATAAATTCATCGTCTTCAAACACCTGCTTGTTACAAACCGGTGGTTTGAGTTGCTCGCGGTGATCGTCAATCCACTGTTGAAAATTAAACGGGGGTACGGGTTTGCTGATTGGTTTGTGCATTGGTTCACTCATGACTTTACTCTCTGACAACTGCTATACATTTTAACTCAATGGCAATAGGTGTCGGTAATTTGTTGATTTCCACGGTGGTTCGACACGGTTGGTTGTCAGCAAAATATTCAGCATAAACCTTGTTATAAGTGACAAAGTCATCATCCATATTGGTCAAAAACACCGTCACATCAACCAAGTCATCCCAACTCGCCCCGGAGGCCTCTAACACCAATCTGACATTATCAAACACGCTGCGACATTGCGTTTCAATACAATAGGCTGCTACATTGCCGCCTTCATCCAAAGTCACCCCTGGTATTTCTTTTGAGCCCTTTTTTCGAGGTCCCACCCCTGATAAAAATAACAAGTTGCCCACTTGTCTGGCATGTGGATACAAACCCACTGGATCTGGCGCTTCACCGGCCATGACTTTTTTCATATTTTTATGCTCGCTTTGTTTTTCTGCTGGACTTTGCTGGGTCATCCTCTCAAAATGATTGTTTTTGAGGAGAATCTTCATGCTTGGTTACATCACCCTGGGCACCAATGACCTGGATGCATCAGCAAGATTTTACGACAGCCTGTTTGCTGAAATCAATGTCGGCAGAATTATGGAAGGCTCCGAAGAACAGGGATTCATTGTTTGGGCCAAAGACAATGAGTCGACCGGTTTTTCAATTTTAAAGCCCTATGACGGCAAGCCCGCCAAGCCGGGTAACGGTAATATGGCCGCCATTTCAGCAGGCACACCTGAAAAAGTACAAGCGCTTTATCACAAGGCGCTCGAATTGGGTGGCACCTGTGAAGGCAAGCCCGGTGATCGGGGTGGCGGTTTTTTTGCCGCTTATTTTCGCGACCTGGATGGCAACAAACTGAATGCTTATTGCATGGTTTCTGCTGAGGAATGATGATGAAAAAACTGTTTAAATATCTGGGAGGATTGCTGTTGGTTTTGGTGCTGCTGGCTTCTGCCTTTTTTGTGCATGTCTGGTATTTCAAGCCCTACGATATAAACTTGTTTTTTGGTCGTACCGCATTACAGTTTGCCTTACAAAGTCCAGAACTACTTAGCTCCGTTCGGGTTTTGGAAAAATTTGGTATGGATGGGCACAATGCCGAACTGGATGATGCCAGCATGGCCTCGGGTGACGAAATGTTCAAAAACATTATGGCCGCCCATGAGACTTTGAAATCTTATCAGGACGAAGATCTGGATTCTGCAGATAAAATGTCCAAAGATGTGATGCTGTCCCTGTTAGACATTGTGGTTGAAGGTGAACGTTTTCGTTTTCACAACTATCCGGTCAATCAATTATTCGGTGTGCAAAATGGCTTTCCTTCATTTATGGAAAGCACGCACCAGATCAATAATTTCGGTGATGCGGAAGATTATGTCAGCCGACTCAACAAGGTCGGTATTAAGTTTGATCAGGTGCTGGAAGGATTGAAACATCGAGAAAACCTCGGTATTTTACCACCGCAATTTGTGGTCACCAAAGTGCTGGAAGAGATGCGTAATTTTGTCGCCACCCCAGCCGAAGAAAACATCCTGTTTGCAGCGCTGGCTCGAAAAATGGAGGAAGCCAAACTCAAACAAGGCGACCAACAGCAAATCGCAGAACAGGCCAAATCGGCGATTGAACAAACGGTTTATCCTGCTTATCAGCGGCTGATTGATTATTTTGTTGCTCTGGATACTAAAGTCAGCGACAACCATGGTGTGTGGAACCTGCCGGATGGCGAAGCCTTTTATGCATTGGCAATGAGGTTTTTTACCACCACCGACTATACGCCCGATTACATTCATCAGTTTGGTCTGCAAGAAGTTGAGCGCATTCAGGCAGAAATTCTTGGGATTCTAGAAACTGAGGGCTGGGATGTCAGCGGTGGCTTTACCCAAAGCATCGAAAACATGACCATCAACCCAAGATTTTATTATCCGGACAATAAAGAAGGGCGTGAACAAATTCTTGACGACTACAAAACCATGCTGGTTGATATAGAGCGACAAATGTCGAGTCATTTTCATGACTACCCCGAAGCAACCATCGATGTTCAGCGCATCCCTGAATTCAAAGAAAAAACCTCTCCCGGCGCTTACTACCAAGGCCCTGCCATGGACGGGTCACGTCCTGGGGTGTTTTATGCCAACCTGCACGACATTAAAGCCACACCGAAATATGGCATGAAAACCCTGGCCTATCATGAAGGTATCCCGGGACATCATTACCAAATCGCCATCCAGCGTGAGCTGGAAGATATGCCATTTTTCCGCAAAATGATTCCTTTCACAGCCTACTCTGAAGGTTGGGCTTTATATGCTGAAAGGGTGGCTTACGAAATGGGTATGTTGCCAGACCCTTATGACAACATTGGCCGATTGCAGGCTGAGTTGTTCCGGGCTGTTCGCCTGGTGGTTGATACTGGCATTCATGCGAAACGGTGGTCTCGGGAGCAAGCCATTGAATATATGTTGACCCATACCGGCATGGCGGAATCTGATGTGGTGGCTGAAATCGAACGTTATTTTGTGATGCCAGGGCAGGCTTTGGCTTACAAAGTAGGAATGACCAAAATATTGGAACTGCGTGAAAAAGCCAAAAACACACTGGGCAACAAGTATGACATCCGCGATTTTCATCGGGTGGTGTTGAATAACGGCGCGGTTCCTTTAAATATTCTGGAACAATTGGTTGATCAATACATCAAGGAAAAAAGTTAACATTTTATCAATATAAAAAAGCCAGCGAAGAAAGTACGCTGGCTTTTTTTATTTGAATGAGAGCTTGTTGTTACTTGTAGCCACGTTTCCTTTTAATCTCTTCCATTCTTTTCATCCTTTCCATGTGTTCTTCCATTTTATATTTGGTCGGTGATTTCATCACTACTAAGTTCTCCCAACTTGTTTCCGGCAATAAACGACCCAACGCATCCACATTGGCCCATTGTGAATTGGCCGCATAATAAACATGATCACCAACCAAGATCCCGTTACCCAATGATTTAAACGTGGGCTGCGATGCTTCTATTGGAAACATGTTCACCATAAACAAATCTTCTTTCATGACATAACGCATCAAGCGCGCAGGTTGTACACCACTTTGAATGGCCACCAGGTCTCCATTGTCATAAAACAAATCATTGATGCCGGCAAAAAAGCCTTTGGCGGTTCTTACCAACGGCGCCAATTGCATGGTTTCCAAATTAACCACAAACAACCCAAGTTCAAAGTCCGATAAATACAATATGGTTTCTTTACTGTTACTGGTGATGGCTTTGATTGATTGCAAGCCTTTCAGTGAAGCCAAAGGCTCAACCGTTTCACTGCCATTTTTGATTCTGAACAGATCGTTGCTAAAAGCATTGATAAAATACAAATCCTGACCGGATGTCAGGTGTAAATTGTTGAATAAAACAGGTTGATTATTGGCAGGCATTTGATAATTATTAATCAATTCACCGGTGCTCAGTTTATATTTGGATATCATCGCTTTACCAAAATTGGCTTGGGTGGTGCCGGTATAATGCGGCAATGTAGCAGAGGCTACCCACAACAAGTCATCTTTGTTATCAGCAACTAAATCAATCACTCCCCAAGGGCCGGTTGCCGGATCTCCTTTGTTAATAAAAGACTTGAATCCTGTCTTTTCACTGTACTGATAGATATCACCAGAGCGTACACTGCCCAATAAAAATCGATCCGCTTTTTCATCATAGGCCAGATTCTCAAACAACATACCGGAATAATTATGGCTGACTTCAAATGCAGTTTTGCCTTCGCCAAAAGGTCGGGCGTTGATTGCCATGTTATCTTCAATATAGTCATAAACTTTAGTGCCCTTGATTAAGTCAAAGCCTTTTTTGTCGCCGATTGGATAGCTCAGTCCTGCTTTTTGCATTTCAATCAATAAATTGTAAGCCTCTGTCTTTTTATCCTGTAAGGCATAGGCTTTGACTAAGGCAAATTTTAGGTTGGGATCAAAAGGTCTTAATTCGATTAATTTGTTTAAGACAATTTCATATTTAAGGTGGTTTTCGGCTTTAAGGGCTTCGTTGGCCAGCTCGCCCAATTTACCTATGTCATTTATTTCTGCTATTTCATTGTTGTAAGCATCAACGGAATCAAGCGCTTGTGCGAAAATCAGCGGACTAAAAGTTATCAAACAGATAAATATAATTTTTTTCATGGTTCTTGTTGTTAAAAAGTTTCTGTAAGACCTCAAGACAATGCTGAGGTTCAACTCAAAACGCGGCATTTTATCAGAAGTGGTGCCAAATAACTGTTTTGCGCCTAACTATTAACCCAACACTATACCTGTGCCGGGTTAATAACTGCTAAAATGACGCTCTTTTTCACCTGCAACATCACATGAAGTTAGAAAATGATTTGTATTTGCGAGCCTTGCGTCGAGAACAAACTGAACGCACACCTGTTTGGTTGATGCGTCAAGCCGGCCGTTACTTGCCTGAATATCGTAAGGTACGGGCTCAAGCTGGAGATTTTATGACTTTGGCCAGCACGCCGGAAATGGCTTGTGAAGTCACCATACAGCCTTTGGAGCGTTTTCCGCTGGATGCCGCCATCATCTTTTCTGATATTCTGACCATACCTGATGCCATGGGCCTGGGTTTGTATTTTGAGCCAGGTGAAGGTCCAAAATTCAATAATCCCATCACCGAAGCCAAACAAATTGCTGATTTACCCGTGCCTGAAGCTGAAGATTTGCAGTATGTGATGGATGCCATCGAACTGACCACCAGAACCTTGAATGGTCGGGTGCCGTTGATTGGTTTTTCGGGCAGTCCCTGGACATTACTCACCTACATGATAGAAAACGGTGGCAGTAAAACTTACGCCAAATCAAAAGCATTGTTGTACAAAACCCCTGAGCTGGCACACCAATTACTCGATAAATTGGCCCAATCGATTGTTAAATACCTGATTGGTCAAATTCAAAGCGGGGCCTCTGCCGTACAAGTGTTTGACAGTTGGGGCGGGGTACTCAGCCCGGCAGATTTCCAGCAGTTCTCATTGAAGTACATGCAACAAATCGTTGATGGCCTAAAAGCAGCAGGCTTTGGTGATACCCCCATCGTTTTGTTCAGCAAAGGTGCCAACCAAAACCTCAATGAATTGTCACAAACCGGTTGTCATGGCTTGGGGCTTGATTGGACCATTGATATCAGTGATGCCAAGAAACTGACCGGTGATCAAGTTGCGCTGCAAGGTAACCTCGATCCCGCTACTTTATATGCACCAGATGAGTTTATCAGACAAGCTGTAAAGAAAGTACTGGACGAGTATGGCAGTGAACCTGGGCATGTTTTTAACTTGGGTCATGGCATGCAACCAGATATGGAACCTGAAAAAGTAGCCATTTTGGTTGATGCAGTCAGGACTTATTCGGCAAAATAGGTCTTTATGAAATACAAGCTCACAACCCTGATTGACATCCCCATAGGAAAATGGTCAGAACATGCTGTACAAACAGAAAACGGCCTGACTTCAGTGATGATTAAGCGGGGTCATGCCGAATGGGTTGCTTTCATTAATGAGTGTCCCCACCAGGGTCGACGCATGGATTATGCCGAAAATGAGTTTTTAGAAACACCTGATGGCCAATTGGTTTGTCCTGCCCATGGCGCCACTTTTGATGCAGTATCTGGCTTGTCGACCAGCGGACCTTGTGCAGGTCAATCATTAACCCGTTTGACAGTGAGTTTTGATAACAAGGACGTGTTCATTGAAGCCATCTAAGGAGCTTTTTGCGTTGATGGCGAGATATGGACTTGTTGGCATTATCGCCACCATAATTCACTCCGGCATCGCTTTGATTATGCATGAGTGGATAGGGTTGCAGCCTTTTTGGGCTCATGCGATTGGTTTTTGCGGCGGTTTGATTACAGCCTACCTTGGTCACTATCATTACTCCTTCAAGGATGATGGTGCACACAAAAACCGTTTTCCTAAGTTCGTGATTTCATCTTTAATAGGCTTTGGTTTACACCAAGGCGGTGTACTTTTACTGGTCAGCTATTTTCAGTTGGACTATTCAACGCAAGCTTTACCGTTGTTGATGGTGTTCGTTCCCGCTTTGACATTTCTGATGTCAAAGTTTTGGGTTTTTCGTTGATTCGATTCTCCAAAAAAGCCACATCAAAAGGGATTAATTTAAAGTCTTTGGGCAAGTTGTCCAAGTCGTCTTCGTTCAAAAAGCAAAACTGTTTCATGGGTTTTTCCACTGTAAAAAACCCAGAATACTCATTGTTTATGGCTTTCAGGAGTCAAACTTCTGACAAATTATGCCAGATGCTCCGAGCATAAAGTATGCACAAAAAATTTTTCACTGTTGACATTGGTAACGATCTAAAGCTGTCAATTTTTCCAACATCAGCTCACCATTTTCAAAACCTGGGGCCTCAGTTTGCCAGCTGATTCTTGCGGTTGCATCTGATAACAGCTCAAAAGACAAGTCTCCCCAAAACTGAATATTGGCATCTGCCTGATTGTAATGCGGAGGAAATAAGCCCTTGCTGCCACTATACAACGAAACTGTTGCAAACCTGCCCTCAATCGGTCCTTGTCCTACCATCCAAAACTGCTTGTTATTAAAATAATGGTACCAGGAAACCACCAAAGTATCTTGCTGCTCTACCTGAACCACTTGAATGAAAAGTCCATGACCACTCTGGGTTGAATTAAACCAAGAGCCTGAATGGCAACTGTTGAGCATATAAGGTTGGGCTGCTGCTGCTTTAATTGCTGTCAATCTTTGCATACTCATTTGACCTGACTCAAAGCCTTCGCTTTCAGGGTGCCACTCAACGCTAAGGTTGTTCATGTCCTGCTGCTCTAAAACCACAGACCCCCAAACATGATGTTCAACTTCACCACCATTAAAACCTGAGCCAAAACCCGTGCCTGATGTAAACTCAACCGATATTTCTGCTCTTCCTGCTTCAATTGGAGCCAAACCTATCAGCCACAATGGTTCGTTTTCATGTACAGCAAACCAAGAAAACAAAACATTGGGAGTCTCATTTACCTGAATTTGTTCTAAACTTAAACCATGACCCGACTGTTCAGGATTAAACCACAGTCCGCTCATTTCAAAGTTATTGGTTTGATTTAAATAAGTCACCAACCCCCAATCTCTGGCCAAAATATCTAAATCTCCATCTCCATCGAAATCTACCAAATCTATGATGCCAGAGATTTCATCCGAATCCTGTACAAGTATGTGTTCACCTGCTCCATTGTTTAGATAAATCGAACCATTTCTATCAATATAGTCTACCAAGTCATCGTTATTTATATCTTCAGCAAACGCCAGAGCATCTCCGGCGTAGGCATATTTATCATGAACAAAGTGATCTGTTTCATTAATGACCAATAAATAATGGTCATTATCAATTCTTGTTGTTGATAGAATATCTAAATCACCATCAGCATCATAATCAAATGTGACAATAGCGGTTTCTTGACGATTGGCTGATGTGCTTCGTGTTAATTCGAACTGGCTGCCATTCCACAACCACTCTTGATAAACCTCCTGTGTTCCATTTGAAAAGTTTCCCACACCATAAGACAGAAAAGCCGAACGCTCTTGGTTATTTAAGTCAATAAAATCCGCGGCACTGTACCAAATGTCTCCGATTAATTGAATCTGCTCAAAATTTGACTCACCACGATTTTCATAGATAAAGATAGCAGAATCTACGATTGCCATCAAATCCTTATCGCCATCACCATCAAAGTCACTGCTGTGAACCGAGGATAACGGATAACTTGAACTTTCTGAAAGAAACATTTCCTGAGTAGAAAACAAACCAGGTTCATTTTGCAAGTGCATAAACAATGATGTTCCGTTGCCGGTGTTACCCAGACCTATAAAGTCCTTTAGGTCATTGCCATCCAGGTCTATGGTAAGTAATTTACCCATATTTGACTCAACCAGCTTGACAGGTTGTGCGAATGCGCCAGCTCCGTTTCCAGCTCGGGAGTAAATGTGGTTGTTTTGTACATAAATCAGATCAACAATGTTGTCATGATTAATATCATCTGCAAGAGCAGAAACAATACCGCCCCAGCTTTGGTTAATTTTTTCCAAATTTACTTGAGTAAAAGTATCTTGGTTATTCATGACCCAGGCAACAAGACCATTTGATCCCAAGGCAACCACTTCTTCTTTGTTGTCTTGGTTAAAGTTTCCTTTTACCAGACTTAATACGCTTGCATTATTCAACTCAAGGTATTCGTTTGACATATTGCCGTTGGCCATTGACAGGTTAACTGTACTGTTTTTGTTAGAGTCATAGCCCAGCCACAAATCTTTCACCCCATCCTGATTTACATCAACAAAAAGACCTTGTGGAACGGGCCGATTGTCTATGGTAATAAATCCTGATACATCTGTTGGAATACAACTTGAATCCCCAGAGGATGTAAATGATCCATCGCCATTATTGATTACCCTTCTTAAGCCCGTTGATTTTGACAGTAGCTGTATATCCATATCACCATCATTATCTATGTCTTCAAACAACATGGAATCTTGTTCTGGTATTCCATCACAGTTGAAAAGCGGAAAACCAAGCTCATAACTTTCAGGAATATCCGGAAACAAACCTGACTGGTTATTAATAAAAACCTTGAGGTTATTATCAGCAGTAACCAAGTCTAAATAGCCATCACCATTAAAATCAACCAATTCACTGAATTGCAGCAGACTTGTTTCGTTATCCCGCAATTGAAAATCACCTGTACCATCATTGATGAAAAACTCCGCCACATTTTCACTGTTAAAACCGCTGGAGTCCTGGACGATTTTTATTAAATCCACATCGCCATCACTATCAATATCACCAAACAAAATATCCTTTATATACCTGAACTCATAATTGTCATCGGTTGATATCACTACTTTGGAAAACAGTCCCGCGCCATTATTGACCAATACAACATTTCTTTCATCCTCATAATTCAATGGTGATATCCAAATGTCATCATCCCCATCTGAATCAAAATCAAACACAACCGAGCCTTCTATTGGGCCGATAATTGGGGTGGTAAATAGTTGCTCAAATTCGCCATTTGCTTGGCCAAGATATATCACCAAGCCTTGATCACTAGAGGTAGAAATAATCAAATCATCAATACCGTCGTTGTTTATGTTCGCCACCGACAGAAAGTGGTTTAGAAAACCAGAAACATGCTTTTGATTGAAGTGATTGTTGGCTTTGAATATATTTGCTTGGCTTATTGGTTGTAGCAGAGACAACAACAAAAACAGTGTGGTGTTTTTCACAGTAGATCCTTCTGTATCAAAAAAGCACATCTTAAATGAATTTCGAATTTAATTAAAGTCAATCAACATCACCAGACTTTCAAAGTCCTGGCCAGGCAGGGAGGTGATCTGTTGTTTATGCAAACCTATTTTTTCCAGCACTTTTATTGATGCAAAATTATCCGGGTTGGTATAGGCCAATAGGGTTTTGCTGATGTTGTTTTCCTGGGTCCATTGCAGTACAGCCTGACAAGCTTCGGTGCAATAGCCTTGACTTCGGTAGTCGGGTAAAAAGGCAAAGCCGATGTCTGGCGGGTTGATTTCATCGCGTTTGACCAGGCCACAAATACCCAGCGGTGTCTCATCACCTTTCAAAGTCACTTTGTACAAACCAAAACCATGCTTTATATAAGAATCAATCAGCCTGTCCTGCAAATAGTTTTCTGCATCAATCGGGGTTTTGATACCCCGATCGCCAATAAAGCGTAAACAATCCGGGTCGTTGAACAAGTCAAAAACAAACTGAACATCACCGTCATCAAGTTCGGTTAATTTCAGCCTGATTGTCTGTAACAAAAAGGTCATTTTTTCGGATGTAGTTGCGCCTGGTATCTGGGTTTATCATGGCGCTTAAGATCATAGGTCAGAGTTTGGCTTTGCGGTTCGTACTGTAACATCCAGACATTGGTGCTGGCTGCTGGAATCAACGCAGCCGTTTCCTGATCCGCAGCAAAATATTGTTGCCAGGGCGTGCCTGCATCATTGGCCCAGCCACCGTAGTTGGTGATTTCATCGGGTGTGCCATCAGCGTGGCGATGATCATGTTTGAGCAACAAACCTTGCTGGCTTTTACTGACTATCCAGGTTCTGGAGCGGTCTTCACCGACCTCAAACTTAACCCGGATTTCATCTGCCGAGCATTCGCTGAAGCTCGCCACCAAAATTTTTCCAGCAAAATCATGATCTGGATCATCAGGATAAGTACTGGCTCCGGTAAAAACCTGGCCGCACAAACTGCTTAAATTTTCAAAGAACATTTCTTGAGTGGTCGCTGTTGGCTTCTTGTGACAAGACGAAGTCACCATAAACCCTAATAACAACAAAACAGTTTTATTCATTTTTTTCTCCTCGATAACGAAAACAATCAACTGTGTGGTCATTGACCAAACCGGTGGCTTGCATCAAAGCATAACAAATGGTGGTACCGACAAATTTAAAACCACGCTTTTTTAAGTCCTTACTCATGGCATCTGACTCGGGCGTACTGACCGGAACTTCAGACATGTTTTTCCAATGATTGATGATGGGTTGACCACCGACAAAACGCCAGATGTAGTCATTGAAGCTGCCAAATTCTTCACGCACCTTTATAAATGATTGGGCATTGCTTACCGTTGATTTGATTTTTAATTTATTGCGTACAATTTCCGGGTTTTCTCGCAATTGTGCTTGTTTGGCTTCACTGAATTGGGCTACTTTTTCAAAATCAAAACCGGCAAACGCTTTTCGATAACCTTCACGCTTGTGCAAAATGGTGGTCCAACTTAACCCCGCTTGAGCACCCTCCAAAGTCAGGAACTCAAACCAAACACGATCATCATAAACCGGAACGCCCCATTCTTCATCGTGGTATTTTTGATCAAGTTCCGTGGTGTTTTCTGCCCAGCCACAACGTTTCAATTGAGCGCTTGTCATATCAAACCTCAATGGTTGACCATTTACGGTCTTGCCAAAAATAAATCATCGCCAGGGTGAAAATTAATCGATAAATAATCTGTCCAATCCATATCGCGGTCAAACCCATGCCCCAATAAGGCCCCAATAACCAGGCCAATGGCAGAAACATGATCCATTGCAAGGCAAATGAAATTTTCATGGTTCGCGTGGTATCACCAGCACCATTCAAGGTGTTGAACAACACAATTCCAATACACTCAACGCCTAAAGTGATTCCGGCCAATTGCAAGGGTAGACGGGTAATTTCAATCACAGCTTGATCGGTTAAAAACACCGATAAAATCAAATCCGGGAACAACACCACTGGTATCATCAACACAGCCGCCGTTAAACAGGCCAGTTTAACGGTGTCCCAGCCCCACAAGTGGGCTGCATCTATTTCTTTGCGGCCCAGCGCCTGACCCACCAAGGTGGCACCGCCCAAGCCAAAACCCATGGCGGGTAACAAGCCGACCAGCATCAAATTAATGATCACATTGGCACCAGCTAATTCTTGTGTACCGACCTGGCCAATGATCCAATACAAGGCCGCAAATCCGGCGGCAAAGAAAAACTGCTGTATCGACGAGGGTACCGAGGTTTTGATCATTTGCCGGACCGTTGCTTTGGTTGGTAGGTTTTCCATAAAACCATAACCTCGGGTGTGTTTGAAACCACAATAAAAGTAATAAAACACCGCCAGGGTAATCGAAATACTGGTTCCTAATCCAGCACCAAAAGTACCCAGTGCTGGCATGCCTAATTTACCAAATATCAACACATAACTGATTGCGATGTTACTGGAATGGGCAAACAGCAAGGCTTTGAGATACACCTTGGTCATGTTAATGGCGCTCCAGTAACCACGAAAACTGAAGTGCACCGCCAAAGAAATCAAACCCAAAAATCGGGCTTGTAAATAAGGGGTACCTTGTTCCATCACCAACGGATCAGGGTTAAACCATGAAATCAAATGTGGCGAAATCAAATACAACAATACCGTCATGGGCACAGCTGCAATCAAAATCAGTAACAAAGCTGCATTCAATGGATATGCAGCCTGTGACTCCTTACTTTCGCCGATGCGCCTCGAAACCATGGCTTGCACACCAGCCGATAAGCCCAACAAGAATGCCACACACATGTAATTCAAAAAACCACCCAAACCCACCGCAGCCAGAGCCGGCGCGCCCAATCGACCCACCATGGCGGTATCCACCAGGTTCAGAATATTTTGTGAAACCATACCACCGATAATAGGCAGGGCAATCGCCAAGATGGCTTTGGAGCGTTTTTTGTCTAACATTCGGCTATGTTATTACAAAAGTCTTTTAGATTTCATTGTTTTATTTATGCAAGGGGCCCTTTTAACGGGCTCAAAAAAAACGCCGCATTACGCGGCGTCCCGAGGATCATGAAAGTCTTTGCTTATTCAGCTTTGTCTTTCTTATATTTTTTGTGCTTTTTATGCTTTCTCTCAACCATGTGTCGATCATGTTTCTTGCGCATTTCTTTGAGTTGAGCCATTTGGTCGGCGCTCAAAACTTCAGCCAGTTTTTCGTCGGTTTCAGCAGCAACTTCTTTTTTATAAGCTTTGACTTTTTCATAGCCTGCTTCTTTGATGGCTTTGACTTGCTCAGTTTGCGCTTCTGTCAAACCCAGCTCTTCTGCCCAACCGCGTTTCTTATGGTCTTTATGGTTTGGTCCTGCCACTGCAGCCACTGAAAACATCATCAACAATACCATTACTTTTTTCATTTCAATACCTAAATTTTTAAAAGGAACTTCATGATACAAATTGAGTTTGCAAAAAATGTGTAAGAAATAAGGAGATTCTGAACTATTTATGATTTTCTGGCTTTCATAGAACTTTAAGATTGAGGCATACTTTTGAAAGTCATGACCAGTCACGACGAAAAAGTAAAACGATGAGATTAAAGTTCTATGAATGCCCCGCAGGGCTTGTCTTTAAGCACACATTTGCGTCGTTACGGTTTAATATGAATATGAATAACTATTCAATCTAAACCAAGCCTAGCAACTGAGCACTTAAAGACAAGCAGAGAAATATGAATAATTCATAATCTCCTTGAGGAAGTTCTTCGTAGGTTTTTCTAATGATCTAACGCTTCTAAATTTTAATTGCTGTCTTAATCAAACTTTTGCTAAATTTTTCGTCATTCCAGCGAAGGCTCACTACTGTCCGGTTAAAATAAATCTCCCTTACCGTCATCCTTGAACTCGCCTAAGAGCGCCTACTTTTGGTGATTCGGGGATCCATTGTGAACAGCCTTAAAATAGTTCTTAAAACATCAATTTGCATGTCAACCAAAAAGAATTTATCGACTCTTTTTTCAATGTTTTCAGTCATTTAAGCAGTCATCATTTTGTAAACATCTTT
>JAUHXW010000044.1 GCA_030426705.1 Gammaproteobacteria bacterium | reverse complement strand
AGTTCATAGAACTATTACCGTTAGGTTTACTCCAATTGCCTTCTACTTTATTCGGATTTATGAAGCTACCTTCAAATTGTCCAGTTTGGTTATCGTTTTGGTGTTGCTGATTTGCAATCCTTTCAGGCGATTGTTTGGCGCTCATATAGCCTATGCCTTATGGGTTCTGCCATTACTTAAACTACTTCTCCCTTTTCAATTGGAAAGACCGGCAGTGGTCACACGCTATGTCGATTTACCCAATACCTATGACATGTTGCCCGTTTATACGAGCCCTACCCTGGTCAACAACCATTACATCCAGTTAATTTTCTGGCTTTGGCTGGCAGGCATTTTGATATTCAGCATAATCAGGCTAATCAATGCACTCAAGTTCAATCAATTACTCAAAAATAATTCACGAACTTGTCAGCTAAAAGTCAATTCTGGTGTATTGATTAAATGTTGTAACTGGATCAAAGGCCCAATCATCAGCGGCCTGTTTAAACCCACCGTGTATTTACCGATTGATTTTGAAGACCGCTATAACACCCTACAACAAAAATTGATTCTTGAGCATGAATTGATGCATGCCAAACGACTGGATTTGTGGGCTCAACTGCTGTTCGAACTGTTCAGAATATGCTTTTGGTTCAACCCTTTGGTTTATCTGGCCCATTCAAAATTTCAATTGGATCAAGAACTGTCCTGTGATTATCAGGTTTTAAAAAAAACAGACACCCAAACTCGAATAGAGTACGGCAAAGCGATGAAGAATGACTTATCTGCTGTGCTGTCACCGCATGCTTTAAATTTTTTCTATCACAAACACGAGAGGTTTATTATGTTATCAAAACACAAAAGCAATAAAATCACCACCTTATCCGGTTTACTTTTCGGGCTGGTAGTGGCTTACCCGGTATTTACCCAAACCAGTATATCTCTGGAAGAAAAATCAGTTAAAACCCACGGTACTGTAGTCAGTTATGAATTCAACGACATCCCATTAATGAGTGTTGTGATGTTGATTTCTGAATCTATCGAAGGTGTTAATGACCTTCAAGGGCTTGAATTATTACAAGGCATCAACGTCACTGCCAAAGCCGAAAAAGTATATGCTTTTGATTTTCTTGATACGCTGCTCAAAGAGCATGGCCTCAAAGTAGACCGTCAACAAGGCTTGTGGCAGTTTGTCAAAATATAAAAAAACTGTTCAGCGGTAACTTATAATGAGGCTTTTAAAAGCCTCATTTTTTATGAACACATTTTACTGGTATGATCTGGAAACATTTGGCGTCAATCCGCGCTATGACCGCATTGCGCAATTTGCCGGAATTCGTACTGATGAGGATTTAAACCCAATTGGTGAGCCTGATATGTTTTATTGTCAGCCGGTGGATGATTATTTACCAGATCCTGGTGCCTGTCTGGTCACTGGCATCACACCACAATTGTGTGAAAAAAAGGGGTTACCTGAACATGAGTTTGCTGCCAAAGTGCATGGTATCTTGAGCGAAGAAAAAACTTGTGGTGTGGGTTATAACAGCATTCGTTTTGATGATGAATGTGTGCGTTCGCTGTTTTATCGCAATCTTTATGATCCCTATCAGCGTGAATATTTGAATGGTAATTCACGCTGGGATTTGATTGATGTGGTGCGTGCCACTTATGCTTTACGTTCAGAAAACATAGAATGGCCCATGCATGAACCGGGCAAACCCAGTTTTAAACTGGAAGATTTGGCCCAGGCCAATGGTCTGATTCATGAAGCGGCGCATGATGCCTTATCCGATGTGGAAGCCACCATTCAATTGGCTCGTTTGCTTCAAAAGAACCAACCCAAGTTGTTTGATTTTGCCTTGAAACTACGCAATAAAGACACGGTCAGAAGCCTGCTTAACTGGCAGTTACAACAACCGATTGTGCATGTGTCCAATAAGATTCCGGCAGACCGTGGTTGTCTGAGTGTATTTGTGCCTCTGGCCATGCATCCACGCAATAAAAACGGCATCATTTGTTATGACTTACAATTCAACCCGGCAGATTTGCTGGCTTTGGATTCCGACGAAATACAGGATCGCATCTATACGCCAGTGGCGGATTTGCCAGATGGTGTTGAACGCATTCATTTGAAAACCATCCACCTCAATAAGTCCCCGTTTGTGGCGCCCTTATCGGTATTGAAAGATGTGGATTTAAACCGCATAGGCCTGGATTATGGTCTGTGCCAGCAACATTTGGCACAAATCAAAGCAGTTTCCGGCATTGAGAAAAAAGTCGCCGCAGTATTTGACCAAGGCTTTGATGCCGAGGTCAATGACGTCGATGAAATGATTTATTCAGGATTCTTCAGCTTCAAGGAACGCGCCAAACTGGAAGCCATCAGGCAATCACCACCCGATCAAATCCCCTGGGAAACCGAAGAATTTACTGACCCCAGAGCGAGCTCGTTGATTCAACGTTATAAAGCCCGGAATTTTCCTGGCTCTATGACGACTGAAGAAATGAATTTATGGCAAGTGGACAAAAAAAACCGATTGGAACAGCGTTATGGTGAATCGTATAAACTGTGGTTTGAGCATCTTGAGCAATTAAAACAACAATCTGATTCAGAGAAACAACAGGCTATTTTGCGGCAAGTTGAACAGTATGTATTACAAAAACGTTGACTACTGTACTGGCGGCACACGCCTGTCTTCATCAGGCAGGTTTTGTAGGTAATTGCGGCGCACCAGCACCATAAATACCCGGATCACCATATACAACACAAAGCCTACAGCAATCGCATAGATACCCCAATGATCGAGCATCACAATGGGGTCACCTTCTTCGATACCACGGATATAATCCCATAACATCGGCAGCGCACCAATCATGGTGATGGTCATGGCTACATAGCTCAGCATACGCAGTTTATACATGCGGTCACGGAATTGTCGTTTTTGGAACAGCTTAACCTGTTCTGGGTCAATTTCTGCATTCGGATCTCGACTGTAACCACATTTGGGACAGACTTTAGCCACCGACGACATTTTGGTTCTGCATGCTGGGCAATTTACCAGTGCCATAACAACTCCGAGAAATTAAACCGATGATTATAGCAATTGTGACATGAATTATTCATCAATTCTGTATATCATAGACACATCTGAAACGATAAACTTTGAATGACACGCAAAACCAAAATTGTGGCCACCATGGGCCCAGCCAGCCAAACTCCGGAGCGCATCAAAGCCTTGATTCAAGCTGGAGTTAATGTTTTCCGTTTGAACTTTTCGCATGGTACTGCCGATGACCACCGGATCAATGTTGAAAACATTCGCAGTGTTGCCAGAGAACTGGGCGTCTTAATTGGCATACTGCAAGACTTACAAGGACCAAAAATCAGGGTGGGACAATTTTCTGAGGGAAAAATTGAACTCAAAGTCGGACAAAGTTTTGCCCTGTTTCCCAACAAAAACAAATTAGGTAATCAACAAGGTGTAGGTATCAGTTATGAAAAACTATACAGTGATGTGAAAGTCGGCGATACCTTGCTGTTAGATGACGGCAAGCTGATCCTAAAAATTAAAACCATCGAACAAAGCACCATCCACACCGAAGTCAAAAGAGGTGGGATTTTGAGTAACAACAAAGGTATTAACGTGCCTGATGCTGATTTAAGCATCGCTGCTGTCACCGAAAAAGACATTGAAGACATTGCCATAGGAGCCGAGCTGGATGTGGACTGGGTGGCTTTGAGTTTCGTGCGTAATCGGGACGATTTGTTGTTGGCAAAGCAACATTTAAAGCTCAATAATTCGACAGCTAAATTGATGGCCAAAATTGAAAAGCCTGGCGCCATTCGTAATTACAAAGAAATCCTGAAAACCGCCGATGGCATCATGGTTGCCAGAGGAGACCTCGGCGTTGAATTATCACCTGAAAAAGTACCCATGTTGCAAAAACGGCTGATCAGAAAAGCCCGTGAAAAAGGTAAACCTGTGGTCACCGCGACGCAAATGCTGGAAACCATGACTGAAAACGCCATTCCCACCAGAGCAGAAGCCAATGATGTGGCCAATGCCATTTTTGATGGCACCGATGCCGTGATGCTTTCTGCAGAAACCGCCACCGGTCAGCACCCGATCAAAGCAGTTGAAACCATGGATAAAATTGCCAAAACTGTGGAAGCCGACAGTGATTACAAAAAACGCATGGTGGAGCGTAAATTCAAAGCCGAAAAAAATACACCTGATGCGGTATCTTCTGCCGCCTGTCACATTGCCACCACCTTATTGGCCAAAGTGATGTGCTGTTTTTCAAGCTCAGGCGCCACCGCTTTACGGGTGGCCAGAAACCGCATACCTACCGATGTCATTGCCATTTCCCCTTCGTTCAAATCCTGTTGCCAATTAACCGTATCCTGGGGCATCAATCCGGTTTTAAACCACGATGCCAGCAGCAGTGATGAAATGGTTGAAATCGCCAATAAGGTCATCAGTGAACAAAAAATGGCCAAAGCAGGCGATCAATTTGTCGTCACCGCGGGTGTCCCTTTTGGCCAATCTGGCACCACCAACTTAATTCGGGTTGAAACTTTATAGGCATGCTGTTGCCCAAATGAAGCTACTATTAATCAACTGAATGGCTCTAAACTAAGCATAAAATTCTAAAAATGTGAAAAATTTTCACATGAATACAGTACTGAGCAATGTTAATATAAAAGTGATTCAGGCACATGCTTTCCTACATGACAAATAATTTATCAGAACCATTGACGCAAAAAAACATCACGGACGCTGACCTCATTGGTCAAATAGTTGCCTCTGTCGGTAAAAAAATATTGGATAAAACAGAAGCCATTGAAACTGTGGTGGCCACTTTAATTGCTGGTGGACATGTGTTATTGGAAGATTTACCTGGTTTGGGGAAAACCACTTTGGCCATGAGCATCGCTCAGGTTTTTGGTATGGATTACAACCGCATTCAATTAACTTCCGACATGATGCCAAGTGATGTTTTGGGTGTCAGTATTTATGACGCCCCTACGCAAACTTTCAGCTACCACAAAGGCCCCATCTTTACTCAGTTTCTGTTAGCGGACGAGCTCAACCGGGCAACCCCTAAAACCCAAAGTGCTTTGCTGGAGGCCATGGCGGAAAACCAGGTGAGCATGGATGGAAAAACCTACCAACTGGATGATGTGTTTTTTGTGATGGCAACACAGAACCCCATCGACGAAGCTGGCACATACAATTTGCCACAATCTCAATTAGATCGTTTTCTGGTGAGTTTGAGCCTAGGCTACCCTGACGCAGAAAGTGAACGACAGCTATACAGTCAAAGCTACATGCAATCGTTCAAAGAATCATTGCCAGCTTTGAGCAACCCGGAACAATTGCGAAGTTGGCAACAACAAGCACTGACCATTCATGCTGCTAATGAGGTTTTGGATTATTTACAATTACTGGTTAAAAAAACCCGAACTCACAGCGAAATCTTGCATGGTTTGTCACCAAGAGCAGGTTTGTCTCTCTTTAGATTATCACAAAGTTTGGCGATGTTGGCTGGTCGCGACTTCATCACTCCGGCTGACGTACAAAGGGCTTTTTATCCGGTTTGTCGGCACCGCCTGGTCACCAAGGACAATAAGCCAGCAAAAGAAATCATCAAAGCCATTGTTCATGATACCGCCATCATCTAACAAGGTCTTTGAATGTTAACCATGATTGACCCAAGGAGAGCCGCTGAGCAGCTCGACCCGCCGAGCCGGTTGGTGAGCGCATGCGAATCAGAGGCGAAGAGCGCGAGGTTAAAAGCCATGTCTGCTGAGGTCGCTTTCAAATTAGTCTGGAACAAATTTGAATGAAGACCCAAAGACATTCCTTATATATGCGGTGGCTGTTAAAAAAAATCAACCAATTCTTCAACCGCCGAGGTACAGAATCACTGCCTGTAACTTTTGATTGGCGCAGGATTTATGTGTTGCCGAGCAAGCCCGGCTTGTTTTTTGCAACCATCTGGTTTTTGATGATGATGGCTGGTTTGAATTTTAACAACAACATGAGCTTGATGTTGGTTTTTTTGTTGTTTGGTTTGGCACAAGTTTTGCTCTACCGCACTTTTTTTAACTTGAGGAATTTAAGGCTGGAACAAGTGACGGCTCAACCTGCTTTTCTGGGCGAGGATATCAACCTGAAAATAACGGTGGGTTCAAATGATCAAAAGTGGCAAATCTTTGCGGTACTTGACAACACTGAAACCGTTTCAAATATACCCGACCAAACCGCACAACTGACCCTACCATGCCCAAGCATACACCGAGGATGGCAAGCCATTCCCAGACTCAAGTTTTTTACCCGCTATCCCATTGGTTTATTCACTGTTTGGGCTTATTGCATTCCCGATGCCAAAGCATTGGTTTACCCCAAACCCGAAATACCCTGCCCCGACTATCCACACCATGGTGGTGCTGATGGGCAACAGACCATACCCATCAAGGGCGATGAACTCAGCAGCATCAGAGACTATCGACAAGGTGATCCCATCCGCGACATTGCCTGGAAAAAATCAGCCCAAAGTGATCAAACCTGGGTCAAAGAGTTCAATCAGGTTCGAGGCAAGAATTTACTGTTTGATTACACCCAAATGGATCACGGTTCACTCGAGTTCAAACTTTCCAGAATGACGGCTTGGGTGTTACATGCAGAGCATCAACAAGCAGAATATCAGCTTGTACTACCTGGCTTTGATTCCGGTATGTCATCAGGTCAGGCACACCAACACCGATGTCTGCAGGCCTTGGCTTTGTATCAACCGGGTAACCAATCATGAGCCGCATCACTTCACAATTGAGCCAAAAACAGCTGTTTTGGATTGTGTTCGCGGTGTTATTAGCTGTTTTACCGCAAGTCTATCGATTACCCATGTGGTTTTTACCCATGACGGTTGTTGTGGTCGGCTATCGTTTTTATGCACAACTGCATCAGCTCAAACAGGCATACAACAGAATCCTAACGGTGATTGCCATTGCGGCGATGATTATGATTATTTATAGCCAGGGGATTGGCTTATCTCGGGAATTTTCAGTGACCATATTGATCACCATGACGGTGCTCAAATTGTTGGAAACGTATACCATGCGGGATGCTTTGCTGGTGGTGATGTTGTGCTACTTTGTGACCATGACCCGTTTTCTGTATTCTCAGGATTTATTGCTGGTCTTTTATTTGCTTGGATCAGCCTTTGTGACCACCCATGCCTTATCGGTATTGAATTATGAGAAAACGGTTCAATGGTTTGACACCAGTCAACTGCGTGCAACGGCTGGCTCATTGGCTTTGGCTGTTCCATTTGCTGCGCTGTTCTTTTTGGTTTTTCCACGTTTAGGCGCACCCATTTGGGGTTCACCAGATATTTTTGGTGAAGGCAAAACCGGCATCAGTGACACCATGAGTCCGGGTTCAATCATTGAGTTATTTATGGATGACTCACCAGCTTTCAGAGCCACATTCCAGGACAACAAAATCCCACCAAATAATCAGCTTTATTGGCGCGGACCGGTGTTGTGGAATTTTGATGGCACCACCTGGAGCAGAAAAAAACACAGCAAAACCAGAGCCCGTATCCAACAATATTCAGAAACAGAACCGTATCGATATCAAATCGAATTGGAAAGTACTGGTCAAAATTACATGTTTGGGCTCGACTATGTGGTTAATTCACCCAGCGGCGCTTTTTTATTACCTGATTCAATCCTGTACGCACCACAAAAAATCAATCAATTGCGCCATTATGAATTGGAATCGTTGTTGTTGGACAGGTTTTATCAGCCGCTCACAGAAAGTGACCGGGAATTGCTGCTGGACTACCCAGCCAATCAAAACTTGCAAACCCAGCAAATGATGCAAAATTGGCAGCAACAAGCACAAAACCCAATCGAAATCATAAACCGGGCACTGACCTGGTTTAATCAGGAAGAATTTTACTATTCATATTCACCACCACCGTTGTCGGGGGATGTGATTGATCAGTTTATTTATGAATCAAAGCGCGGTTTTTGCGAGCATTATGCCTCTTCTTTCACCATCATGATGCGCATGGCTGGCATTCCAGCCAGGGTCGTTACCGGCTATCAGGGTGGCATCAACAATGGTGAATATTTGTTGGTCAAACAGTCCGATGCCCATGCCTGGTCAGAAGTATATATAGAACAGGAAAATCAGATGGGTTATTGGTTACGTGTTGACCCAACCTCAATGGTAGCCCCGGAACGGGTCGAGCGCGGCTCACGGCAAATCATGGACGAAAAACGTAACCTTATTGATTATGACTGGATCAGAAACTTCAAAGATTCCATGGATCGGTATCGCTATCGCTGGAACCAATGGGTCAGGGACTTTAATGTGTCAAAACAACAAGCCCTGTTTGAAATTTTGGGTGTTGACCATCGTGATGGAAAAACACTGGCCTTGATGATGGCTGGGATTTTATTGGTCACCGGAATTTTGAGTCTGATCCCCATTTGGTGGGTTAAACGCCGTCGTTTCCATGCCTTGCAGAAAATTTATCTTGATTTGGCCAAACTGGTCAGAAAACAACCCCATTTATACCAAACCCATCATCAAGGCATAGAAACATTCATTGCCAACATGCAGCAACATTATCCAAAAGCTCGATCGTCATTGAACCATTTCCTTGATACTTATCTTGCTGCACGTTACAGTAAAAAGGGCAATGACCGTCAGAAAACATTGAATCATTTGCAACAAACTTTATTAAAAATTAAACAAGTTATTAAGCAACAACCATTACAATAGCATCATGATGAATCAACCACGACAACACTTTTTCTTTCTGGGTATTTTTATCTTTCTGGGATTGGCCGCAGTGGGCTATTTGATGTCACAAGCCATCATTCAGTATAAGCAAATGGATCGCAGCGTCACGGTTAAAGGGCTTTCTGAGCAGGAATTAATGGCTGATGTGGTGATTTGGCCGATAGCCTATTCATTGGCTGACAATGATTTGACCGCACTTTACGGCACCCTGGAAAACAACAATCAACTGATCAGCGAATTTTTGACCAGCAAGAACATCCCCGCCAATGCCATCACTTTTGCGCCACCGGCGATTACTGACAAATCAGCATTGGATTATGGCAGCAATTATGATTCTGCTTTTCGATTTGTGGGCAAACAAACCGTCACCGTTTATTCTGAACAGATTGAAACCGTCAGACAAGCCATGACCCAACTGTCAGAATTGGGTAAAAAAGGCATCGTCATACGAGGTGATGATTATGACAGCAGAACCGAATACCTGTTCACCCGTTTGAATGAAATCAAACCAGCCATGATTGAAGAAGCCACGCAAAATGCCCGCGAAGTGGCGCTGAAATTTGCCGCTGATTCCAACAGCCAACTGGGCAAAATCAAATCCGCCAGACAAGGTCAGTTCAGCATCAGCGAACGCGACAAAAACAACCCACACATCAAAAAAATCCGCGTCGTTTCAACCGTTGAATATTACTTATCGGACTAAAAACAAGACAAGCAACCAAAAGGAATTTAAATGTACAGGCATTACATCAAATTATTATTCATTCTGGGATTTGTAGCAAACCCGTCACAGGGTTTTACAGAAGACACCTTGGTGTCTAAACTAAGCCAACAATTATGCGACAAATCCATCGTATTGCTCGGCGAATTACCCTCACATGGTGAAGCTTTGGCGTTTCAAACCAAAGCCAAAATAAGCCAACAACTGATTTCACAATGTGGCTTCGATGCCTTGTTTTTCGAAGCACCTGTTTATGAGTTTTACGGCCTGCGCAACAATGACAAACCTCAGCCTGAAGACTTGGATCATGCCATTGGTGGTTTTTGGATGACTCAGGAATTAGTCAGCTGGCGCCAATGGTTGTTTGAGCGCATGCAAAACAATGGGCTATATTTGGCTGGCATTGATAGCAATGTCAGCCGAACCTCTTTTTATGCCAAAAGACACCTGCCTGATTTGGTTGCGAAGCAACTACCAAGCGAGAAAAACAAATCTTGTCACCACGCCATTGACCAGTATTTACACTGGCGGTATGACCAGCAAAATCCATTCACCGAAGACATAAACCAACAATTGATTGCATGTCTTTCTAGTGCCAAAAACCAACAACCCAAAACTGCAGCCAATTACTTGATAGAGCAACTTTTGATGGAAAACTTTAAGGTTAACTTGCTCCCAATTAAAGCGCAATCTTTCCCCAATAACCGCACTGGCATGATGTTTAAAAACTTCCAATGGCAAAAATCTGAATTACCCAAGGATGCCAAAATCATTGTGTGGACAGCCTCAGTTCATGCCGCTAAACAACAAGGCACAATCAAACAAGCGCCACTGGGCTCACTGTTAACTGAACAATACGGGACCCAAGTAACTGCCATTGGTTTCAGTGCTTACAGCGGCGAATCCTCAATGGCAGGCATGCCAGTGAAACCCATTGAAGCCGCTCCTGAAGATTCGCTTGAAGCCCAAGTTCTCAATTCAAAAAACGATTGGGTGTTTTTTGATAACAAACAATTATCAGACTATGGACAAATCCAATCAAGACTGTTTGGGCAATTCAGAACTGAACAATGGGATCAATATTTTGATGGCGTTGTGGTCTTCAAGAAAGAAAAAGCGCCCACTTTTCAATAGCGCGTCAGTAAAATCCGTGTCGTTTCAAACGAAGAATACGACTTGTCATATGAAGCCTGAATCACCTGCGGCACAACAAAAAAACCTGAAAGAAAACCTCCCCTCTTGAGAGGCCCCTACATGGATGTAGGTTGTTAGGGCAACGCAGGAGCAGTTGCCGAGGAACGAGGGGTGTGTTAAAACTTAAATTATCTGAGGTTTTGCAGAAAACTGAACACTTTTTCCCCAAGCCCAATTAAAAACTGTCGAAGCATAGAGTATCAATGGATCTAAGACATTCAATCCACACATTGAATGTTTTCAATGGACCGCCGGCGGCTCGCCGGCACTTATCACCGCTTCTTTAAGTTGTTCAGACGAGTTTGGTTGACTTCAAGTTGCAACACATCTGGCCGAGAATAGTGCCCCACTGGATCAAAATTTTGCCGCTCTTCAAACACCTTGGTATGGTTTATTGTTGCGGTAAAAATACCCTCTTTGCCCACCTGCGGCTCAATGATAAATTCACCATTGGGGGCACACAAGCACGAACCACCATCAGTCAAAAAATCTTTGGGACAATCTTTCATCAAGGCATCATAATGTGGGGAATCCTTTGGAAAATCGCTGGGGCGCATCAAACCACTGACTGAAATCACAAAAGAACGTCCCTCTTTGGCCATCATTGGCGTGATGTCATGGGTGTTGCGGTAACTGCCAGGCCAATTGGCTACATGTAAATCTTCACCTTGAGCATACAAAGCCGTTCGTGCCAAAGGCATCCAGTTTTCCCAACAATTCAAACCACCCACAGTAAAAGCACCCAATGGGTGTGTCACCAATCCATGGCCATCACCCTGAGACCAAGTCTACCGTTCCTCATAAGTAGGTTGCAGTTTACGGTGTACAGATTTAATGACACCCTGTTCATTGATATAAACAATGGAACAATACAAGCTGTGCCCACCGCGATCCACTGGCCGCTCTATGATTCCCAAATAGCAGGCCATGCCATACTGTTTCAAAACTGCACAAATTGAATCCAGATCTCCCCGTTCAATCTGCACTGCCTGCTGGCAATAATGCGCATGAAGTTCCTTTTGGTCCTGAGCGTTGAAACTTGTGTCCTGTCCTAAGCTTGACCCAGTGATAAGAAGCAGCCAAATTCTCCAAGACAAGGCGTAGCTTGCAGGCAATGGTTTCCCCATTGACAAGGGCTGCAACGCTGTATTGGGGAATTTGGCTGTTTCCCTTCGGGCGAACCGGGAAACAGCCCTATGCTGCGTTCTCATCCTTGAAAAGGACATGCCATTCTCTGCGGATGACGCCTTGCTTAGGACTGTTTCACGATTCGCTTATTGCCCGGTCAAGCTTAGGACAGGACACCTAGCACCATGAGTCAATTCAATCCAAAAAGGATAGCCCGGCAACAAACCCTCACCCAAAGTCACCAACTGACAACCCTGCTCACCGGCCTGATGTAAATAATCTATGATTTTTTCTGTGGTTTTTAACCGATCCAACCAAATCGGTGCAATTTGAATCAAACCCACTTTGAGTTTATTGGTCATAACCAGAGTCTCATTTTTTGCGCCTCATCATATCAAACCCTGAATGACAGTGGTTGAAATATTGCTGTTCTGCTATGATGGTTTGTCATGAAATTTGTCATATCAACATCTATTTTTTTGATAATGGTTGCTTGCCAGCCCAAGGGCTCATTTTTATACCAATATCCCAAAGCTGATCAGCATAAATTCAATGAAGTGATGGTAGTGATTGATTATTTGAACCTCAAAGATGATGTCGGTAAGTATTGGGACTTTGACAGTTACTATCATCAAAAAGTGCTGAATCAAATGCTCAGACAGCTTGATACTGAATTGCAATCGGTAGGTTATCCAAAGGCCAACGCTTACTTGCTCAGCAGTGGTTTGTTAATCAAACATCCATTTGCCGTTGAACATTACATCGAAGACCAGCCACAGGATGAGTTGTTGTATCCTCCATTTATCCTGGCTCAAAATAACATCATTGAATCACAAATACCCCAACACCAGGAAATTCTTAGCATCCTGGTCAAATACATCGCGCAAAGACGCCATCACCAAACTGATGAATTGTCACATCGTGGGATGCAAATGGGCTATCAACTGGCAGCCATGGATTTGTCAGACGACACCGCCATTCTGTACGTTCACATAGATTTATCAGCCCCGGGTATCATCAAACAACTGAGTTCATTTCTGATTTCCGGCGCAATCGCCAGCCAGGCTGATTATGGACATGTCCATTTAGATGCCACAACAAAACGCCACGCCAGCGCCATTCTGATCCACAAAGGCAGTGGTCAAATTTTGTGGAAAAATTTCACACAGCAATGGACACCCGAACAACCCATCCAACAATTGCTCAACGGACTACCCAAACATTAGTGGACCGCCGGCGGCTCGCCGGCAGAGAAAAAGATATAAATGGTCTATCCTAAAATCTTTCCAAAAAACCCTTAAATTCCTCACCTCTTGAGAGGGGACAAAGGGGTGTGTCACATCTCTTATTTACAGCATTTCTGTTCAGAAAACTGAATTTTTTACCGGAAAGACCATGTAAAACAGCGCATCAAAAACCACAAGCACCATCAAAGTCTCCATAAAATATTTCTTCACTGAATCCCTGCGGTATGATGTTCCTGTTTGGAATCTGTTGATACCAACTGTCAATGGCAGGTGGTATCACCGGGCTATCAAAATCATTGCCATTCAGGTAAAACTGATTCATCAGGCTCATGTCACCAAATCCCACCGGAACCAAACCCGTGAAACGATTGTTGTTCAAATAAAAGCCTTGTAGCAAAGTCAATTCTCCCCAAAGTTCCGGAATGGGGCCAGATAAATCATTGTCATTCAAAGTGATGAAGTCAAATCCAGTCAAGGCCCCCAGCGAAACGGGCAAATGTCCTCTGAGTTGATTGTGACTGAAGTCGATTTGCTTCAACGCAGACATTTGTCCG
>JAUHXW010000373.1 GCA_030426705.1 Gammaproteobacteria bacterium | reverse complement strand
TATTGTGAAAGCGCTTCTTTACTTCGTAAAACTACACTTCCACAATTACCTGGCCTACGCTCCACTCAGAATGATAAATTTTAGGTGCTGTCATTCTGAGCGAGTGAAACGAGTCGAAGAATCTCATGATTTGTAGTTGTTCTTATTGTTTGGCATAACCCCTGCGTCATGAGATCCTTCGGTTCCACGGCCTGCGGTATTGTGAAAGCGCTTCTTTACTTCGTAAAACTACACTTCCACAATTACCTGGCCTTTGCCCCACTCAGGATGATAACTGCCTTGGTTTGTATTCAACAACTAATTTACAACAAATAAATTCATTTCCTGATGCAATGTCTCTGGCCACGTTTTATACTGAATTAAGGTTATTGGGTGGTTTACTATGAAAAAAAAATTATCTTTAGTGGGTTTACTCTTATCATGTGTTTTGTTTGCTGGTGGCAGTTGGCAATTGGGACAAACGCCTGCCAATGAAGTGTTCAATGGTATCACTTATCCCAATGAATCCTATGCATTTGCGGTAGGCAACAACGGTACCATTGTGAAGTTTCAGTCAGGCGATAATGGTTCATTGATGACTTCGGGTACAACAAAAGATTTATACGACATTTATGCCACCGACGGCAACACTGCGATTGCTGCTGGTGAAGACACGGTGCTGATTTGGGATGGTATAAGCTGGACATCATTATTCGAAAGTGATACAGGTACACCTTACACAGCGAACTGGATTACGCCTGAGAAAGACGTGTATTTCTACGAATCTGTCGGGCAACCACTTAGTGTTGTTTGCTCTTATTTTCCGGGTGCTGCACAACAACCATTATGCCGGGCGCTGCAAGATCCTGTGATGACTTATTGTGGCAACAGTGGTGATATCAAGGTTTTTACCCGCAATGGTGACATTCGTTGGGTCGATAATAACATGGGTGATTTGACCGATGATTCCATGCCGATACATGATGATCCGGGTTTTTTATTTCTAACTGCCATTTGGGCTGCACCTTGGAATTGCTTACCCGGTTCAATTGAACCATTGGAAGCTTTTGCCATCAATAACACCAATGATTTTTATCGTTTTGATGGCTCTGACTGGGTCAATATGAATGTCAATGTGCCCAATGATCAGGTGTTGACCTGGATTGGTGGAGCACCAACCACCAACGTGATTGCTGTGGGTTACAAACCGGATGGTAATGGCGGTAATCAAGGGGTAGTCTGGGAATACGATGGTCAAAACTGGACTGAAAATACCAACTTACCTCTTGGCACAACTGGTTTGACCGACATTGCATTCAATACCGGTTTACCCGATTTGATATTTGCTGATGGCTTTGAAGGTAATGTTTTCGCCGCAGCAAATGCGATGAACAAGGGTGTTGATATTTTGGCTTCAGCAGAGTCAGGTAAATATTTGCGGCTCACAGAGTTGTTTCCCCAGATAGCCACAGATGTGAGTGTCAAGAAGACCTTGTTGACACCTTTACCCATCGGCAATGGCGACCAAATCACCATCAGAACACAAGTTACAAATTTAGGCTCACAAGACGCCACAGATTTTCGCTTAGTTGATGGTTATTACACTTTTGATTTAACGCTGGTTAATGATGGCTGTGGACTTACCCAGATTAATCATCAACAGGGGTGGAAATATAGAGATAAAAATATTTCTTTACTTGCGGCCGGAGATTTCTTTATTTGTGATATGGTGTTTGAGGTTGCTGGTTCAGGTTACACTATTTATAACTTTGCAGGTATAATGGAATTAGCTAATGATATCAATTACCACAACGACAGAAGTCACCTCAGGCGTACATCTGAGCTATAAATTTTATTGGAGCAAATCTCTATAATATCAATTACTCACGCCAATCTTAATCAAAGATTGTTGGTTTTCAATCGCCTGTGATTGTTCAATAAAAATACGTTCAGCTGAGATGTTGGCAGTTTTTATCAGGTAGTTTTTGATGCTGAGGTTTCTTTGCTCAGTCAAGGTCTGTAATTGTTGCTCGCTGACTTGTTGTCGTGCCACGATGGCTTGCCAGATTTTTTCATAGTCAATACCAGCTTCTTCGGTTCGGTAAGTATCCAGTTCTTCTGGGGTTAATTGCACTTCCAGCCAGCTGGTGACTTCTGTATTGGCAAGGTCTAAGGATTCAAATGGGGCTTTTTGTAGCGCCATTTGTGCTTGTAAACCGCTGCTGTCATAGACTGAATCAATGTGTGGGTTGAGTTGTAGGTTCAGATCGGTTTTCTTTTGCATGATTTCAGCGATTTGATTGAGCTTGTTTTGTTCAGTAGGCAACAACTCGGATTGTCCAGACAGGAAATTAATGTCGCTCAAGTTGGGGTCAGGATTGGGAATTAAAGCACCCAGAATCTTGAAAGGAGAAGCCACAATGGTGGTTATCAGTTTAAAAAAAGCTTTGCCAATCAAGCCGCCATAACTGAATTCGGGATCATTGAGGTTACCGGAAACCGGTAAATCAATTTTCATTTCGCCGTTCAAATCAGTCAACAATGAAACAGCCAGCTTCAACGGCAGGTTGACGGCGTCTGGCGAATTGGTTCGGTTACCCAGCTTGAATTGTTTGAAAAGCAGGTTGTTTTTGCCTCGCAGTTCGTTTTTATTGAGGTTGTATTCAAGCTCAATATTCAGCTTGCCACCATTGATTGGG
>JAUHXW010000372.1 GCA_030426705.1 Gammaproteobacteria bacterium | reverse complement strand
TATGGATCGAGTATGGGGACCTGATACCATTGCTAAAAACGTTTCAACATCTAAATACGGAAGTTTGATAGGTATATCAGAAAGCCCTGTGCAAGCTGATTTACTGATGGTTGGTACTGATGACGGTGTTATCAGTGTCAGCAAAGATGGTGGTAACAACTGGAATAAAGTGAAAAAATTCCCTGGCGTACCAGAGATGTCTTATATTTCTGATGTTTTATTCTCTCATCATGATGCCAATGTGGCCTATGCCACAATCGACAACCACAAACGGGGTGACTACAAACCCTATGTGTTGAAATCAACTGACCAAGGTAAATCTTGGAAGCAAATTTCCAGCAACTTACCAGACAGGGGTTCGGCACATACCATCGTCGAAGATCATGTGGATCCCGACTTGTTGTTTGTAGGGACTGAGTTTGGCGTATTTTTCACTCAAAACGGCGGAAAACAATGGCATGAAATGACCAATTTACCCACCATCGCTGTCAGAGATTTGGAAATACAACAAAGAGAAAACGATTTGGTGATTGGTACTTTTGGTCGCGGTATCTATATCCTTGATGATTACACACCATTGAGAACCGACACTTCAAATTTAACAGACAACCAGGCAGTAGTGTTTTCTGTCAAAGACACCTGGCTTTATATCGAAGGCGACCAATTTGATGACCGTGAAAAAGGCTCATCAGGCAGCGATTTTTTCACTGCACCAAATCCGCCATTGGGCGTAACCATTTCCTATTACCTCAAAGACAGCTTCAAGTCTTTGAAAAAACAACGCCGTGATGCTGAAATCAAAAAAGAGAAAAAAGGCGAAGACACACCCTATCCTTCCTGGGACGAACTGCGAGCTGAGGATAGTGAGGAGGCACCAACTGTATTTGTGTTGATTGAAGACAGTAATGGTAATGTCATATCTCGTGTTCCAGCCAAAAACAGCAAAGGCTTCCAGCAAGTACAATGGGACATGCGCTACCCGGCTTCTGATCCTGTTAAGCTGAAACAACCTGCCTGGATACCATACTGGGCTTCACCACCCATGGGGCCATTGGCCATTCCAGGTGAATACCAGGCCACTTTGATGAAACGTCAAAATGGTGAAGTAAGCGCACTCAGTACAGCCAAACCTTTCAAACTGAAATCATTGGCCAACAGCCCTGAAATCTCTAACAATCCTGAAGCCGTATTGGCGTTCAAACAGGAACTGGCAGAGTTACAAAGAAAAACCACAGGCGCTAACAGCAAACTCGGTGAAATGGAAAACCGCATCAAGCATTTGCTGAAAGGTCTTGATATGACAGCCATGAGCAATGAAGAAGCCGCACAGGAAATTCGCAGTATCGCTGCTCGAGTCCGTGACCTGAAAGTACAGCTGCAAGGTGATTCAACCATCACCTCAAGACAAGAAGCTGCACCTTGGTCAATTTCTATGCGTGTAGGCAGTTTGTACGGTGGTTTACTTGAATCACAAGCCGACATTCCGGACAACTACAAATCTTCTATGAAGATAGCTCAGTCGCAATTAGCAACGGCGCTGAAAACCATGCACATGATTGAAACTGACTTGCGCATGTTTGAAGAAACAGCCGAAGAAAATGGTGTACCCTGGACACCAGGCAGATTACCCACTTTAAGCACCAAGTAAAGTAACAAAAACAAAGCCGGCCAAAAACCGGCTTTGTTCGTTTCAATTGGACCGCCGGCGGCTCGCCGACTTTTTTTAGCAAGCTAACTTAACCTTATTGTCATTTTACTTTGATTAAACTGTCATTCTGAGCTGTTAGATTACCTATAAACTAACATCTTTGGGCTTTACAAATGACATTCCTGATTATATTGGCCGCTGGCTTAGTCCTGATAAAAACCCTGATAACGGTACTGTGCCGAATATTTGACGTTTGAACTGTATGGACCTGCATTAAGCCAAATACTACTGCCATAGCTTTTGATGGGCGGAGCCCATCCTACTAAACTGACATCAGTGCTTGGCAAGATAGGCGCAACCCAAATAGGCAGTAAACATGTTATTTCTGATTATATTCGCCACCGCTTTCTTAGCCTTCAAAACACTGATTACCGTACTTTGCCAAATTTTTGATGCTTAATAATCCAAAAACCCACAAACCTTTGTTTGTAAATTTAAAACAGCCACCAACGGATAAGCAAACAATTCAATTCATGCCGGCCTAAGGAACGATGATTCTACCTGCGGATTTTTTAGTTTCAGGGGTACAATTACCAGCAGTGGTTAGTCGGCTCAATGGAATGCTACCTTCCACCTGTTCAATTGGTGACTGGAACTTAAAATTACCGTTCAGGCAACCAGCAAATTGCAGTTGTCCAGTACCCCATTCGATGACCTGAGGCGCTTGTGGATCAAGAAACACACCGCCTTCAGTGCTGTAAATCGAAAAATCAGCGGTATTTTCATCAACGGTTCCCTGCATGGTAAACCAGCGTTGTTGACCACCGTTTGCTTGGTAGGTGTACCAATAGCCCAACAGTGTTTGACCACCATTAAGTATTTCTATATTGATTCCCTGCCCTGACTGTTCTGGGTCAAACCATGAACCATTGAGGTTGTTGGTGATTGGTACGGTTTCTTCTGCCAAAGGTAGGCTGGGCAAAAACACCTCACGCAGCAATTTGCCTATACCTTGCTCATCACGGTAGTAGTCATCGGCT